>JBDSKY010000144.1:0-19381 GCA_039916675.1 Bdellovibrionia bacterium | reverse complement strand
TTTGAAAACCCAGGTGAGCAGGTCTATATCTGCCTCATCGTCTTCTGCGACTAAAATACATCCTGTTTTCTCTCTACTGGTCATCACAATTCCCTTCTTTTAATAGTTCTTTTTGCAATTATTTAGGGATTTCAAAATAAAATGTACTTCCCTCTCCGACTTTCGACTCAAGCCATATCCGACCTAAATGCATATCAATTACTTTCTTACAAATGGAAAGTCCAATGCCCGTGCCCGAGTATTCTCCCTTTTTGTGAAGCCTCTGATATATCTCAAAGATTCTATTATAGTACTTGGCGTCAATTCCTATTCCATTGTCAGAAACAGATATCTTCCAGGTCTTTTCGTTCTCGTCAGCCTTTACTTTGATTTTAGGTTGAAGGCCATTGCCCATATATTTCAACGCATTTCCTATCAGATTTTGAAAGACCATCGAAATCTTTGTTCCATCAACATTGAGAACAGGGAGTGAGTCGAAATCGATTTCAGCCTGAGTTTTCGATATTTCATCTGAAAGGACAACCAACACTTCTTTAAGAATAGTGTTCAAATCCGTCTGTTTGAGCCTTAAGGCACTAGACCCAATTCGAGCCATCGAGAGTAAATCGGTAATTAAGGATCTCATCGTACGACATCCGCTCTCAATGTATTTCATGGAGTCTACAGCATCTTTATTTAAGGGTCCTTCCAGGCTTTCTCTTAAAATCTCAACATAGGTGCTTATGTGTCGCAGGGGTGCTTGCAAGTCATGCGAGACCACATACGCGAATTGTTCCAGCTCTTGATTAGCCAGTTTCCTGATTCCATCCAACTTAATCTGAGTGTTAACTCTCACAAGAAGCTCATTGGCGGAAAAGGGCTTGACTAAATAGTCATCAGCACCGGATTCTAGACCACTCGTCTTAGACTCTTCACCGGCACGGGCTGAGAGAAGTATAACCGGAATACTTCTGATTGTTGCGTCTGCTCTGAGGATTCTTAGAAGCTCAATTCCATCCATGACAGGCATCATGACATCGGAAATTACTAGATCTGGCCGATGAGTTTGGATTGCTTCCAGAGCAGCTTTTCCATCACTAGCGGAGATTATTTCATAACGATCCGCAAGAAGTCTTCGAACATAATCCAACATGTCAGCGTTGTCGTCGGCAACTACAATTCGTTTTTTGGCTTGGGTTTCGTTATTGTCTTCGGTAGCGGTCCGAGTATCAACCTTTGAGACGGGTAGCTTTGTCGGTAAAGTAACATTCGCGTTCGTATCTAACGCATCCGGAGATTTGGGAATCCAACGAAGGGCTTCTTCCACAAAGGCGCTAGTGCGCGTTTTTGACGGGGCAGCGGCAGCTGAGTTTGAAGCACTTTGTTGTTTAGAGAGGCGGTCTTGAGGGACATGAGCTGAGCCTAGAGGAAGAGTGACGGTAAATGTTGATCCTTTGCCAAGAACACTTTTAACTGTAACAGCGCCCCCATGAAGTTTAACTAACGCTTGCACGAGGGCAAGTCCTATACCGGTTCCCTCGTGTGTGCGAGCAAACGCTCCCTGAACCCGGTGAAATCGTTCAAAAACTTTCGCAACTTCATGATTTGGAATACCTATTCCTGTGTCGGTGACCGATAGCTCGACTGCCTTGGCATCCCTCTTTTTTAAGACTAATCGAATTTCGCCTTTCAGAGTGTATTTGAATGCATTGGAGAGCAAATTGAGTACTATTTTTTCCCACATTTCTGGATCAACATAAACAGGCTCAGAGAGACTCTCACAATCTACAATGAAGTTCATTCCCGCTCGCTCGATCACTGAGCGAAAGTTACTCGCAAGATCGGTAGTCATTAAGGGAAGGTCACTAGGCACATATATGGCCTGCGCACGATCAGCTTCGATACGGGAGAAATCCAGAAGTGTGTTTACAAGTTTCAATAATCGTAATGCATTGCGATGGATGACTTCTGTTTCTTCTCGGATAGGCCCAGCCAGGGGACCTCTTTTCTCCGCAAGAATGTCTTCTAGGGGACCTAAAATTAAAGTGAGTGGTGTTCTAAATTCGTGACTGACGTTGCTGAAAAAAGCAGTTTTTGCAATATCGATCTCTGCTAGCGCCTTGGCTCTCTTTTTTTCTTCTTCATAAGCTCGTGCATTGCTAATCGCACTACTGATAGAATTGCCGAGCATTTCAAAAAAACTATCGTACGCCTCGTTCATAGGCAATCGAGTACTTTGTCCCGCCACAATAAAACCTAATGGGCGATCTAGTCCGGCTCCCTTGATTGGCATGGCTAACGCTCTTTGAACACCCTCTGGGTATTCTGGCCCAGGGATTACGCCGAAAAGCTTCTCAACGTCATTTATTAATACAGACTGTGAAGATTTAAGAACCTGACCAAGCGGCCAGCCAGTTGATTCAAGGGAAAATGTGTCTAAATTACCAGCATTTCGCTTAGAGCCAGCTTTAGTTTTTATCTTGGAGCCTTCCGGGATACCGAGGTGACCGACTAATTGTATTCGGTTTTGTTCATTGCCGAAGAGATATATTAACAAGAAAGGAAGGTCCAATCGGTATTCTTCCAAGGTTTTAGTAATGAGCCGGCAAGCCTCTTGAACGGTTTCAGCATTGCTTGCTTTGTTGGCGATATCGCGGAGCGCTCTTGTGCGCCGTTCATTTAACATCGTGGCGGTGGTTTCGGTAACGGGGTGAAAGAGTCCGACGACGTTGCCTTTTTCGTCGCGAATTGGGCTTAACGAAAATGTAAAAAATGTTTCTTCCAAATAGCCATTTCGGTGAAGAAACATTCTCTGATTTTCAAGATAGGAAGTATCGCCCTTTTTTGCTCTATCAAAAGGTTGACCAATCACAGGCCAGGCCGAAGCCCAAGTGACGTTGTAAGCCTCGCCCATGGCTCGGGGATGCGCCTCACCGCAAACGATCCGATACCCGTTGTTGTAGATTTGAATTGCTTCAGGCCCCCAGATAATATTAATTGGAAAATTGGAACCCAAGCAAAGGCTCACCGTAGTTCTCAAGCTCTGAGGCCATGATTCTATGGGTCCAAGCGGGGTTTTAGACCAGTCAATCGTGCGGATGATCTTGGCCATTTCGCCGCCGCCTGAAAGCCAATCTAACTTGTGCCGATCAGATTGAGTCATTAAGTAAATACCGGGGATAAACCCGGACTCCTTTTAGAACCGTACGTGCGCGATTTACGCATACGGCTCCTCATTTTGCGTTTCAACTCAGGAACAAATCCAGAGGTGATATCTATTAACTGTGCTCCACCGATTGGCTTTGGGAGTGGCTTAAACATGAGTCGCTTTGCAAATGCTTCCCAGGTGTAAGATCTCTTTTGGCTGCGTCGATTGAGCCATTTAAAAAGTAACCGAGTAACTGAGAAGTAAAAGTGGCTGAGTTTGGTTAGATTGAAGCTAACTCCGTAGTAGCTATAGTGTCCTCGGAGTTTCTGAGCTGTTGCCAGCCAGATTTTATCCAGTGACATTCTACTTCGCGATGCTTTGATCCAATCTCCAAATGCTTCCACGCTTTTGCCCAGTTTCTTGGGAGCTGTTTTGACCTTCAGAAGCTTCTTTGAGCAGCTAAAGGATTTGTGACCCCAGTAGAAATTAAAACCTAAGAATTGGATTTCTCCTTGGGGCGACTTTTGATTGAAGTCTACGATGCCCGATTTCTCTGCGTTCATTTTGAGACCAAAATCTAAGTCGAACCGCTTACTAAGCTGAGTTCTGAATTCATTCGCTTTCTCTATATTGGTAAATATAAAGACCGCGTCGTCAGCGTAGCGTACCATTTCTGCATGTGTACTCCAGTTTTGTTCGAACCAGGTATCCAGGCAGGTATGTAAATAGATATTTGCGAGGATCGGGCTGATTGGGGCACCTTGTGGGGCACCCCTTTCGTTTCTCCGTATTTCGCCCTCTTCGCTTAGAATAGAATTTCTTAGCATCCTTTTGATAAGTCTAAGGAAATGTTGATCTTCAATTCTTTGCGACAAAGTCTCTAAGAGCTTCTCATGATTCATCGAATTAAAGAATTTTTCGATGTCCATTTCTACAACAATGCAGGACTCTCCTCGCTCTTGCACGACTTTGTAAAGCCGGGCAATGGCTTGGTGAGTATTCCGATTGGGTCTGAACCCATAGCTGTGTCTATGGAATGAGTCTTCGTAGATGGCCTCTAGGATCTTTGCTCCCAGTTGCTGGACAATTTTGTCTTCCAGGCAACCAATGGCAAGCGGTCTAGTTCCTCCATTTGCTTTAGGGATAAGTACTTCGCGAGATGGTTTTGGACGCCATCCACCTCGGGAGATACTTTCCTTTAGCTTCTGGAGGTTTGCTTCAAGATTCCTAGAGTATTCGTCTTTGGTCACTTGATCGATACCGACAGCCTTTGATCCGTCTAGGCTCCGGTATGCCTGCCGCAGGTTTTCCAGTGAAAATTGGGGTATTAGGGCCTCGAATTTCCAATTTCGATCTCTGCGGGCAGCTGAGTTTATTCGATCCAATCTAACATATCCCTTAAATGGCCCATCTGAACAGGGCTCGGGAGTGAGATTAAAACGATTCGCTCGATGTGATTCCCTTTGCTCCATGGACATTACTCCACTTCCTCACTACTACGGAACCATCTGACTTCTCGTCCCTGCATGACTGCGCACTTGATCTTTAAGTCTTGCACACAGTTTGTGTTCCTCCATGAATACGCAGAGGGAGATCTCCCAAGTTCCTGAAACAACCTTCGATACATGCCATGGACTTGGACCCCGAGAGCGCCTGCGCATTGCTGCGCAGATGTTGCCTTCGCTTCTTCATAATCGCTCGGCCACTCTGGAATAACTTGTTTAACGGGGCTCGATACCTTCACGCCACTTAAGGCATTACGGCCTGCATCGTTTCGCACTGGGCTCCGCTCATCCCTTCGCAGTGATAAACGCCAGCTATGATACCCGGACCTAATGGTGTTTACCGGGATGAGACTAGGGTAGGGCTCTGGAAGAAGCCTGCCCGCACTCACTGGTTGTTTTAAGCTTTGCTTGGCGCACATGAATAGAAGTTACTCTAAATAGGAATAAAGTTCTAAAAAAATACTTTGTATGTAATTTTAATGCTGCCAACAAAATTCCCAATTTCATGCTATGTCCCAGTCTCGAATCTGAATAGTGAAAATAATCAATGACTAGGAGCTCCTCGTGAAATATCTATTTATAATCACCGGCCTATTAATTTCCCTGTCAACAGCGCCTCAGGCTCTCGCTACAAATACAGGGTCGAATTTAACATTTCCCAAAACATTGAAATGTGAATCCATTCAGTTTTTACAAGGGTTGGAGAATTTTAAAGATCCTTCCATCTATTTTCCAGCATTCTTGACCGAAATTTCGCATGAGTCTGCAACGCTTAGCTCCGGCCAGCAAGCGAAAGTCCTAGGACAAGTCCGCTCTGGTCATGGATTGGTCAGGTTTGACTTTTCAGATGGTGACCAATATTCTTTCTATGACTTCTATCAAAAAGAGCTGATAGACCTTGCTGATGGAATTGTTTCTGAAATTGAAGGAACCTATGAGGATGGCTTTGACTGGAATAATAAGTTTAACATTCGTGCGATGTTTCGGTTGAAATGTATTAAATAATCGTTCTTTTTAGAGGCCCTTCAAAAATAGCTCTGACTGCAGGTGGAAGACTTTGTGCATGTTGGTATTGGAATTGAACGGGAAGTTATTAAGGGGAAATCTGGATGAATCGATTAAAATGGATGACTTGTATTTTGTTATGCGCGATGGGATTGGCCTGGACGGCATCTGCGGCCCCCACGTCATTCGAAACAACCTTGCATGATGCAGAAGGTAAAGATGTAGGTAACGTAAAACTTACTCAACTTGAGCAGGGCGTCAAGATTGATCTTCAAGTACGTAATCTCCCTCCAGGCCAACATGCATTTCACGTGCATGAAGTTGGAAAGTGTACGGGACCTGATTTCAAGTCTGCCGGCGACCATTTTTCCCCTTCAGAACGCAAGCATGGTTTCAATACCGCCGGGGGGCCTCATGCTGGCGATATGCCAAATCTCATCGTAAAGTCTGATGGTACTGTGAGTTTAGAAATAATTAACTCTAATATAACCTTATCGAAGGGGGCGAATTCACTTTTTAAGCCGGGGGGTACAGCTCTAGTGATTCACTCTCGACCGGACGATCATGTTACTCAGCCTTCAGGTGATGCCGGTGACCGTATTGCTTGTGCAGAAATCAAGGCAAAATGGCAACAAAAGTAGGAGCTGCATTTATCTTTCTTTCTGGCAAACTGGCGGTAAAAATGGTGGTACCCAGCAGGGTCCAGTTCCAAGGCTCAGTTAACTGCAGGCGAAAAAAGTTTCTGAAACTTCTTTCGTTCTTCACCGTAGATTTCGCCGAGGTCAAAGCCTGCTTCGGCTATTGAGGCTCGAACTTCATATTTTACTCCATTGAGTCCCCATAAACGGTCGACGATTTCAACTGAATGGGTGGGTGTACATCCGGAGAAAGCAAGAATCATAGCAAAAGCACTTGGACCTCGGTGATGCATCCCTTGACAACCTATCGCCAAGTACTTGCTTTTTTCCAAGGAAGATAGAAAGTTATTTCTGGGATTATTGTCAGAATTAAAAAATTGAGATTTTAAAGCCAATCTAAATTCGAAATAAGCCTGCTCTTCGTTCGAGTTTGTTGGATTTTTATAAAGAGGAGCCCAATTGACCATTTTTTTGATCTCCTCGTTCTTATGATGCAAGTACCAAGTGTTAAAGCCAGAATCCAGCTCGCCTTTGGCGTAATGATGTGCGAGGTCTTGAATTGATTCGGCTTTTGATTTACCCACGGCAAAACCCGCCAGGGTAATTTGACCGAACTTAAAAACATGAGGTAGGCGCAGGCCTTGTTCGATTTCGTGTGGAATTTTAACTTCATGAGTTAGAAAGTCTGATGGATCACAGTAAGAAGGCTCCGTGGAATTTAATCGCACCATCTGAATCATTTCGGGAGGGTTCTCGGTGGAGGGGAACCCTTGCGCACTGAGAGTGCCTGCTGATCCAAATATTAAAGCTAAGCCAAAAATAAAGATTTTCATTCGACGCAATTAGCATACCGGATCAAAATTTTATAGATATTTAGTTTCGAGCGCTGACTGGATGGAAGATCGCTATAAATTACGACTTTTTTGACTCTCGTTTTTTGCATATCATCGTTCAATAAAATCAATTTCATAGGATTTATTAAATAGTATTAGTAAGCTTATTGATTGGCCGGGGAGTATTCAAGCAAGCGTCTAATTATCGTTAATGGCCTCGAACAGCCACTTTTGGATTTGAGAAAATCGATAGATTATCCCCTTAACTAGCGTCTAAATACTCTGGTACGTGGTTAGCACACTAACTAACTATAAGTAAACGACCGTACAAAATTGGACGTATGCTAATTCGAACAACTTTGACCCTAAATTAAGGAGTAACTCAATGAAAAGCAAATATCTTAATTATTTATCAATTTTCGGCATTCTTTTGGGGGCTTCACAGCTTCCTGCTTATGCGCAGATGAGTCCAGATACTGAAATAAATGTTCCCATGGATAACCGTAACATTTCATCGTCTCTTTCCATTATGACTGCTACAAGCCCGGCAGGAGAGCACTTAGTTGATGGTCGTGGAATGAGTTTATATATCTATGATACAGGCGACGCTGGAATTCAAGCAATCAGCGCCTGTGATGTGGAATGTGAAAAGTTATGGCCCCCTCTTCTAATGATGGGAGATAGCCCCTCTGCTAGTGGAAACGCGGATGCCTCGTCAATAGATGTCATTCAAAGACCTGATGGAAGGAAGCAGGTTACCTATCAAGGTATGCCCCTCTATCTCTATATTCACGATAAGGCTCCGGGCGATATGAAGGGCCAAGGAGTAGTCGATGCCAAGGGTATTTGGTTGTTGATTCAACCAGACGGCAGCAAATTAATGTCCTCTAGTATTCCAGAAGTAAGTCTTAATTCACGTAGCGCGTTCGATTCCTATAGCTATGGTTGCGGAGATTACTCTTGCTATACCTCAGGCTATTGCTGTGATTCGTGCGGTAGTTGTTACTACAGTAGTGGATATAGTGGCTATTACTATCCTAGCTATGGTGGATACTATGGCGGATACTATGGTGGACACGGTCACCACCACGGAGGTGGTCATCACGGAGGCGGTCATGGTGGCGGTCATGGTGGTGGAGGTCACCACAGAGTTTCATAATTCGCACTAACACTCACACCTAAGAGAACTTGTTAGAATTTAAGACAAGAGGGGGCATGCGCGGGTATAGTTACTTACTGTTGCATGCCCCTTTTTGAAGTGTTTAAGAACTGTTTTATTTTATTCCAATAAAGTTCACGCCATTCTGCGGAAATTCTCGGAATCAATTCTTTAGGAACTCCACGATGGGTTAAAGTAAGCTCAGTCCCACCGTCTTGAGTGGGAACCAAATTGAAAGTAGCCATTGAAAATATTCCTTCAGGGAATTTTTGCTCCCTCCAAGCTTGTACAATTCTCTTGCCAGGAAGTAGGTCTACATTAATTCCAGCTATGGAACCTTCATAGCTTGAGAAGCGCCCTCCTATCGTTTCATCCATGGAGGCCTCTTTGCCAGTGAACGCACAAAGTTTCTTCGCGTTCGCAAGTAAAGTATAGATTGTAAGAGGGGAGGCCTGAAACTTCACTTTCTGTTTTATTGTTTTACACATCAATTTGCCTCAATCTATGTGATTTATTACCGGCTCCTTGTAGAGTCCACTTTCTTAAAATGCATCATTTTCAAGGATGTCGTAATCAGGCAAATAGTTCAAGTTGAATATCTTTCGGCAGTTAGGACACATGAATGGATAGTATCCATTACTTGCGGCCTTTTCTACACTTTCAAGGCATTCTTTATGAAATTTGTGCCCACAGGGAGTCACTTCTACATCATTATTTATCAGTTCGTTATTGCATACCTCAGGCTGAAAAGAGTCTAGGCAGATGCTGCAATTATCGGATTCATTCCAGGCCGGTCGTGCTAAAGCCCGAACATTGATTAGTTCCAGAATAAGAAGGTTTAGATGTGGAATGCCATGCTTTTTGGATTTTTGATCAATCAAAATAAGATTGGTCGCTCTTAGCTTATTTAAAGACTTTTGGTGGCGATTACAAATTAAATATGTTGCTAGGTCACTACTTTTTTCAATACAGGAGGAAAGTATTTTAAAGTAAATCAAAAAAAGAGTTATTGCCAACCAGTAAATAATCACATTCTGAGTAGGTGAAGGTGATCTTAAATCAAATTCGCTCCAACCATAAACTAAGCATTGCGGAAGAGTTTCCGCGCTCACTGAACTATTCCAGAAACCATTACAATAAAAAAATGGCACAAGAATAGTAGCAAAAGTTAAATAGTAGGACAGTAGGAAGGACACTAGATCAATGCCTTTTTCATCAGTTATTTTTGCTCGATTGATTTCATAAGATAAATTCCACGATTGGATCCAATTTTGAGCCAATGCTTTTATCTCATCGTTGTCAGGCAATTCTAAGGATAGCTGGTCTTGATCAGTTCCAATCATCTTTTTATTCAAAGAGTTTGGGTCATTCAAACTTATAATTCCTTGAAGAAAGTTCCGAGCCTCAGAAATAAGTCCCTTTTCAGATTCGGACAGAAAAGGTTCATTTAATTTATTGATGAATTCAATTTCAAAGTATTTGACAGCCAGATCAATATCAACAATCGGATACCGCTTAGATAAAGCTACGGACTCGTTGAACCTAAGGTAGAGAGTTTTTAATAGCTGAACGGCCTGGGTTTTTTGGGTCATTAATTCCAATACCTGGTCTTCAGCCCGAACAGTAGGAATCATCTCAATTGAGATTACCAGAAGCAGGATACTAGCTATCCATTGGTTTCTTTCACGTTTGATAACAAAACAATTAAATAAGTTTAGTAAATATTTCATACCTCCATGCGTATTATCATGAGAAGCTCTCAAAATACACTGCGTAATTAACAAATCAAATCGGTCGTTTATAGTCAGCCCAAACAAACCTTAGATGAAGATCCAGGCAGTAGGTTCACAGTTTGAGCCATCCTCGGCGGGAGCAACTTCTACTACTTACAAGCTCCTAAGTCTTTCCAGACACCCCATGTTCCACTTTGAGTAGGGATATCTCCGCGAGTCCACCACTTGTTTTGGTAATTATGACCATTGTAGCTGACTTTCTGTCCAACATTGGCGTAGGTCACGGTGGAACTCCACGCAGTCAAACAAGTAGAACCTGGATTTGGCGGGACTGTCGGTGTCGGTGTAGGTTGCGGAGAGGGCTTAGGAGATGGAGCTGGCGATGGCTTTGGCATCGGGGACGGTTTGGGAGTAGGAACGGGAGACGGCGATGCAGACGGATCCGGCACAGCGATATCAATCTTGAAGTTAAAAATGCCGCTGTTTGAATAAACATGATTTTCTGTATTACTCAAAGAGGGTACCACGACTCCTTTGCTATTGAGTATACCCATGTTAATGCGACTTGATCGATTGTTCACTAGTTTAGCTAGGAAATAAGGCCATTGTGCGGCAGAGGTTTGATTCTCCGCTAGAACTAAAGAGTGAGTTTCGAGGTCGCTTCCGTCGACGTCAAAAATTCTGAGTAAAACTGTAGTTCCGATACTTAAATTTTGAACGGCTTGAACTTTTCCGAGATCATTCCAAGAAGAACTTTGTCCATTAATGTTTACATCAACGCAGGAGTAAAAAGCCTCTGCACTATCGGAGCGTTGCCAAATGTGATAAATAATTCGTTTTCCGCTTCTATTGGGTAAGGGACAGTTCAACTTATATCGCCCATTCTCTAATGGGACTGCACCCAGCTCACAAAATGGAGTGGCTTCGAGATCTGACCATTTCAGTGGCATTGTAAGATCATAGTTGTCATTTGTAATATAAAATTGATGATAACGTGCGGCATGGGGAGCTGATGCCAAGAAGACAAATTGATAATTTCCGTTGGCATCAGGAGCAATAGTAGTACTCACCCAATCAGTTCGTCCTAAATTAAGGCCTGCGTAGAGAGGTTTCCCACCTCCACAGAGTTGTCCGTCCGGGACAAACGCTTTATGGTTTCCATTGGGAAGTTGATTGATACCGGACCAATCATAGAGCATTTGGGGCCCACTTAAGGTCACTGCAGCTTTGCAAGCCGCCGATTTCGGACTTTCAGGATTTTCTTTGTAACAGTTGTAAACACGACTGATAGGAACCTCCATTGTGCCGTGACTCAATGCCTGAAGAGGTGCCATTCCCAATATTACGCATACCAACTTGATCCAGCATTTGTTCATGCGGGCTTATCGGAATATTGGTAGAATTATTTAACAATTTTCCTATTCGGACCGCGTTGGTTTTGCGATCAAAAAATTCAGCGTCAACAATCTATAGCTATCTGTATGATGTAGTTTATGACATTTCAACCCTGCCTATGGTATTGATGGGACTATGACTTTGAATGAATTTTTGAATCAGGCCTGGAACCGTTATGTTGACCTTGCTCCTGACGCGCTTGTGATTCATAAGCTCTTGGAGGAAAGAGGAGAGAGAATACAAAATGACCACATCGCCTTTAGGACTTTTAATCTAAAGGGTATTGGCCGCATGGACCTGGGGAAAATTTTTGAGAACTGGGGCTATCAAAGAGTCAAAGAAGATCTCGACTTTCCAGCGAAAAAGCTTAAAGCTAGCTATTTTTTGCACTCTGATCCTACATTGCCGAAGATCTTTATCAGCGAGCTTCTATTGGAACAATTTTCTTTTGAATTACAGTCCTGGATAAAAGAGATTGTTTCTCAAAACTTAACTCTAAATGCTAAGGAGGGAGACTTTTTCTTAAGAGACTCGTGGAGTGCGATTAGTTTTGAAGACTATCAGCGATTTTATTCTGAAAGCGAATACGCGGCTTGGACTGCAGCGTTTGGGATTCAGGTGAACCACTTCACCCTCTTGGTGAATTCTCTTAAGACTTTCTCAACACTTCAGGAATTGAATCTATTTTTGGGTAAAGTAGGTATTGTCCTGAACGAGGCAGGAGGAGTGGTAAAGGGTACTCCGACTGAACTATTGGAGCAATCCTCTACTCTTGCCAAGAAAGTAGACTGGACATTTGCGAGCGGCAAGCGACACAAGGTCATGGGGTGTTATTACGAGTTTGCAAGACGGTACCTTGTTCCAGGAGAAAAAAAACTATTCGAAGGTTTTATTCCCAAAAGTGCAGACAAAATATTCGAATCGACCTACGAAAAATCGGGTCTAAAACCTGAAGTGTAATAAAAGATGCGGCGGAAGGAATTCCGTTCGGGGTGAACTCCTAAGCGGTATGGCTTTTGCTAATTCAAGGCTATTTCTTGTGAACCGAAGCCAATTGACATGCAACTTTTACCTAATAAAAAGACAGATTTTGATCAAATAGTATTGGAATCAAACCCAGTTCCCGGACGAATCCGCCTTTCGGTTCCAGCGCTTTATCGTACGGATGGTCTCGCTACCCGCATTCGTGATGGACTAATTCAACATTCTGGAATTCTTAAAGTCCAAGTGAATTCCTTGACCGGCAACGTCTTAGTCGTTTATCGGTTTCGAAAAAAAACATTAGTTGAAATCATTCAAATGTTAGCACGGGTTTTAAAGAAAGAGAGCGAAAATAGGGAAAGGCAATCCTCCCACCGCATAATGCAATGGCATTGCATGGCGCCTGATGAGGTCTCAAGATATCTTGGATCCTCCTCTCTTAGTGGAGTCAACCCAAAGGCGGTTCAAGAACAGCGGAAAAAATTTGGCAATAATTTTATTTCAAGGAAAGCGGGACGATCCAAGTTCTCAATTTTTGCCCAACAGTATGAGAATTTGCCGGCAAAATTATTGATAGGTTCAAGCGTTTTATCTCTGTTAACAAATGGAATCGTTGATGCGGTGGTCGTTGGAGTAGTGCTCCTAGTAAATGGGTATTTGGGCTACGCTATGGAATCAACGAGTGAAAAAATTATTCAAGCAATTGGGAGTCCCGATCGAAGAAAAATTCGAGTCTGTAGAGGGGATGACCACTGCACGCCTCATTCCAAATGGCTAGAAATCGATCCCGTGGACTTAGTAGCAGGGGATATATTTTTGCTTGAGCCAGGCATGACTGTTCCAGCCGATGGGCGTTTAATTTGGGTAGAAAGTTTAACCGTAGATGAATCTGCGCTTACGGGAGAGAGTTTTCCAGCATCGAAGCAGGCAACAACCCTGCATAAATCACAGTTGGCCATTGGTGATCGCATTAACATGGTATTTCGCGGCACGGTAGTCACTGGAGGCAGCGCAATGGCGATAGCGGTTTCCGTAGGAAATAATTCGGAGCTTGGAAGAATTCAAGGATTGATGGATTTAAACATGCAACCGCTTACGCCTTTGGAAAAGCAACTCAATCGCCTTGGAAATCAAATGTCCGGCACGGCAGTGGTAGTCTCAGGACTTGTTCTAGGGATAGGACTACTACGAGGGCAACGTTTCATAGTAGTCCTTAAAAGCGCGCTCTCGTTGACTGTAGCGGCGATACCAGAATCCCTTCCAACAGTTGCGACCATGACCTTGGCCCGTGGTCTAGTTAATTTAAAGAAACAAAACGTTGTTGTTAGGCACTTGAGGGCGATAGAAACATTGGCTAGTATAGATCATGTCTGTCTCGACAAGACAGGTACAATCACGATGAATCAAATGGAAGTTACATTAATCGCGACTTTCTGCGGAGAATTTAATCTATTGGAATCGGGCGTGAGTTTGGATGATCAATCTATAGATCTTAATGATTATGTGGCCGCTAAAAAATTGGTGGAGGTTTGCTGTCTTTGCAATGAGGCTGAGGTAGATCGCGTTCGCTTGGATAACGAAGGTAGGCCGATCATCAATGGAAGTGCGACTGAAAAAGCATTATTAGAAATGGCTTACAAAACAGGTTCCGACCCCCTTGAACTGAGGATAAGGTATCCGCTGATCTCAACTGTTTATCGTTCTGAAATGCGTCATTACATGATGACTACACATCAAACGAATACAGGCAAGAAGCTTAGGGCAGTCAAAGGTTCACCCCTAGAGGTGCTAGAACTCTGCAAGAGATATCAAAAAGGAAATAAAAGCTACCCGCTCTCTAAATCTTTAAAAGCGGCGGTTACTCAGAAAAATGAAAAATTTGCCAAAAATGGATTTCGGGTACTTGGAGTGGCCTATCGTATCGATGAAGGCCCAGCGAGGGATCTCATTTGGCTTGGCCTAGTGAGTATGAATGATCCAATTCGCAAGGATATTTCAAAAATAATCCCTATTTTCAATCGCGCAGGAATTGATTTTAGCATGATCACTGGGGACCAGCCAGTTACAGCACAAGCGATCGGAAAAACACTCGGAATTCAAAATATCTATGCACGAGTAAGTCCTGCCAGAAAGCTTGAGATTGTGCGGGAAATTCAAAGTTCCCAAAACAGAGTGGTTGCCATGATCGGGGACGGAGTAAACGACGGGCCTGCCCTCAAAATTGCAGATGTCGGGATTGCCATGGCAGCCCGTGAAAATGAAACAGCGTCCCAAGCTGCTGATATTGTATTACCCAGTGACAATATAAATGGACTTATCTCTGCGATCCGAGAAGGCAGAAGTATTCATCAGGACATTAAAAAAGCGGTAGATTACGCAGTCTCTAAAAATATGAGTGAAATTTTGTTTACTCTTGTATCGACTCTAATTTGGAAAAGTGAACCTCTAAGCCCTACCCAATTTCTATGGATTAATTTGATAACCGATACTTTACCAGAGCTTGCGCTTGCTAATGAGTCTCCGGCGAATGATGTTTTAAAAGACGGGCCAGAGGTATATAAGCAGAATATCCTTTCTAAAAAAGATACTGGAAAAGTAGTTTTCGATTCACTGGCCCTCTCGATTGCACCTCTATTAAGTTATTCCTTCGGAATGTTCCAGCACGGGTCAACAAGGAGAGCAAGTTCTTCCGCCTTTTTGACCATGGCAGGGTCGTCTCTTCTCTACACTCTTAATTCGAGATCAAATGATGTTTCAATTCTACAATATAAAAATATTCCCAAAAACGATCATGTAAACATTGCGATTGGAGTTGGATTTGCAATCCAGACATTGGGAATCATGTTTCCTCCATTAAGGAAACTGCTAGCCCTGCAAGAAGTTACACGCCTGGATTTGACATCAAGTGCGCTGAGTTCCATCTGGTCTTTGGTTGCGGTTGAATTGGGAAAATCTATTCGGAAGCGGTCTGCGGCATGAAAGAATATTAAATAAACAAACATTGAAGAGGGATAAATAATGTCAATATCTAGTTTTGGAATGGGTTTCGCAGTAGGCTACGGCAGCGGATTATTTAGTCGGGCTTTGTTGCCAATTGCTCGTGAGATAGTGAGTCCGGTTTTTCGGGTGACCATCAGATTAGCGGTCAAAGTTGTCGAAACTGGCCGTGAAGCCGTATCTCGTCTTGGGGAAACCGTGGAAGACATATTTGCCGAGGTGTCCCACGACATGAAGCAGGAAAAAAGAAAAAAGAAACGAGTGAGGTCAAAACCTGTAGTGGTTTCTACAGTGGAGAGGGCTGCATAATGTTGGCTAAGGCTTACGTTAGCCATCAAACGGAAAATAGAATAAGATTCTATCTTCCTCAAGAGAAGGGGAACACGCTGCTTTTTTCTGACATAAAAAAGAAGTTACCTAAATGTGAGGAAGTGGACCAGATTCAGACGAATTCCATTACGGGAAGCGTTTTGGTATTGTATTCAGGCGATCTTTCGAATGTCATCCACTGTGCAAAAAAAAACCTTCTTTTTAAAGTTGAGCCGGCGCTAGAAGGGCATAAGAAATGGACAGTAGACTTAATTGATAGATTAGAAAAGGCAGATAAAAGGGTTACTCAAAATTCAAATGGGGACCTTAACTTGGTAAGTCTTGCCGCGTTGGGACTTTTCGGAGCTGGAGTGTTTCAACTTTCTAGAAAGATGGTTTTTCCTGCTGCGTCGTCTCTTTTTACCGATGCATTTCGACTACTTGTTCAGGTTAACCGGAAAAATTTGGAAGATAAGAAGATTATTCACTCCGAAATCTAATAAAGTCTTATCTTTCTGACCACTTTTACCGAAAAGTTAAGAGATGACGGTACGCTACTCTCTTAAATCTTTCGGTTTTATCCACTTTCTTGTGCTGATTGGAATGGCCTCGCCCTTTGCCTTGCGAGCGGATGCAACGAAGGCAGAGGCGGATTCAGAGAAACTTCTTACTTATGTAAAGGAAATTGCCCAAGCGCTTGGCGATAGCGGGGAGTTTTTAAACTCAAATTCCCGGCCCCCCTTGAGTTGCGCAAAAGACTCGGAAACATTCCTATCTTCTCACCTAAAGGCGGATTTCTTCTTCGCAATGTATTTTCTTGCGGAAGATCCAGAATTTAGAATGAAAGTCAGCCAGGTTGAAAAATTATTTACAAAAATAGTTAAATTCGGCGATAAATCCTCCAATAACAAAACAGATGGTTTCAACTTTACTTATTTACCAAAGAACTCCCTTATCCCAAGTACAATACGAGTCAAATTTGACCCGCTTGGACGGGCATTATTGCGAATTCCCAGGTCAAGCATCGGAAAAGGGGCAGCGAAAAAGGCTGAACTAGTTATTCCTTTTGGAGAATGGCAAAGATGGATTCGGATCACTAGTCGAGAAAAAGGAATTGTTTACCATTGTCCCTCTGAAATGGCAATAATGCGGAAAATTGCGGCGCTCAAACCTCATGAGAAAAAGGGATTATTTCCCAATATTAAACAAATTAACGAAGAGTTATTTTTGACGTCCTTCAAAGGGAGTCTGGAAGATAGAAAAGTTCGACCCCAGACTAAAGATGATACCAATTCTGTTGTCAGTCAATTACTGAAGGGATTAGAAACCCTTCATAGGCTTGAAATAGTCCACGGTGACATTCATCCAGGCAATATTCTGCTAAGAAGGACTCCAACCGGCCTGGAAGCAATACTCGCCGATTTTGATCAATCGGCGGATCTAACTCACATCAGTATGGATAATTATCAACAGAATGGAGCGCACCCTACTTATCTCGCTCCTGAGATTGTCAACGGGACCAGATTTCCAGCCTATACTCAGGAAGATCGTGAGAGGATCAAAAAGCGAGACGTGTTTTCATTAGCTGTGATCTTACACAAACTTTTTAAAAATCGTTTTCCTCCGATCTTGCAAGAATGCCAGTTCCCTTCTTTCTTTGCGACGCCTAAACTGTCAATGATAGGAAAGTGTTATAAAGACCATTATGTGAATTACCAAAAATCGCTGCAACTTCATCATCAAGGTGAAAGTTTTGAACCGATCGATTTTCTCCTTGATAGTGCGATGGATCCAGATCCTGAAAGGCGCACTTCATCAAAGCAATTATTAGATGCATGGTCAATCTACGAAAGAATGTTAATACATGACTTCGAAATAGGAGCTCAACTTAACCATCCTATTCCCTTAACCGCAGAACTAAACGCACTAGGAATCTATACAGACAGGCACCCTGAAGAGCTTATAAAAAAGTTACAATCGGAATTACCTGGTCGTTTTATAATGCTAGCTACCGACAACGAAAAACACAAAAGCCTAGGAATACGTCTTTACTACAAAAGCGCCTTTGGAGGCGTAAGAGTCATCGACTTCAATCAAGCCTCCTATGACATAAAGGCAATTGAACTGAAAATTTCGTTCCTAAAAACTCAGAGAATCTTAAAGGAACCTCTGTGATTTATCCAAGTTCAAGACCGGAAATAAGTGAACTTTACAAAACTTTTCAAAAAGAATTCGGAAAGGAAAAATCCGATCTTTCGGAATCCAATCATGAAGCTCCTTAACAATGATATTCAGAGGTTGAAAATAATTTATGCTTAAGCAACTTAAAATGGTAGTCTTTCTCTTAAATGTCCTAAACTTATCTTTCCCTCTTAGGATAGTGTTCGCAGGAAATGTCCCCTCAAGTAATACAGCTGCAACCCGCCAGGAAAAGAATGTTTCAAGGAATCCGGCTGATATTGTTTGCCTCTACTCAGGTAAAGGTATCCATGCTGCGGCTTCGGACAAATTAGCGGCGAAATTAAGAAGAGAGTATGATTCTCAAAATGTATTTGAGATGACTGATCCCTCTTACTTGCAGAATTTCTTAAAAGATAACACTGAAAACAAAGTTTGTTTTGTTATTCCCGGCGGCAATACAACCGAAGTCGTAAAAGGAATGGGTGAAAAAAAGGAAGCCATATTTAGTGGCGTTAAGAAATCAGTAGGAAAGGGGTCTGAATACGTTGGAATCTGCTGCGGGGCAAACCTAGCTTGTCGGAAGCTCCTTTGGAACGCTTCCAATCCCCCCATGCCCTACATGAAATCAGATCAACTTCTAGGTCTCTTGGACGCCGATGCATGCTTTTTTTCCCATGAAATGCAAGCCGCTGAAGGACAGGAAGGTAAATGGGTATCTATCAAGGAAACTCAACCAGGAACCGGTGGTACAAAACCCGCTCCCTATAAAGTGTATTGGAACCGAGGCAGTTATTACCTGAATTTAAGCAAGGACATAGAAGTTGTTGCGAAATATCAAGATGCCACAGTCCCAGAAGCGCCTGGGGTTATTTGTGGTAAGTTTGGCAAGGGTTCTGTTATAGCTTGTGCAGTGCACCCAGAAATCAGCCATCACGATGCGAATGAAGTTTTTCAAAAATCGTGTTCTTCACCTACTCTGAATGAAGATATGGAAAAACAGGCTGCCCTCTTTCATAAGGTATTCAGAAAAAGTAAGTAGGATAACAAAAGCTAATGAGCTTGCCCTTCAGAGGTCGCTTTTTCTCAGTGATTTGAAAGGGCCGATTCAAATAGGGGCGGATCACTCTCCAATGCCCCCAAACCTCCTCGCACAAACAGAGTTTGACTGGGATAGGCGAAATATATTTCTTCGGCCTTAAAGCATCGAAAAATCTCGAGGTTAACCTCTTGGGCAATATCTGCATATAGGTTAAAATCAGGGCTTCTTACCCAATAGACAACCTCAAAATCGAGCGAGGATGTGCCGAATTTCAGAAAGTGGCAGCGCTCAAAACGGGCCTTGGGTATGTTTGAAACTATTTTTCCCAGAATTTTTGGAATTTGTGCAAGCTGCTCGGACGAAGTTTGGTGGACAACGCTGAGGGTGAACATTACTCGTCGTTCTGACATTCTCTGAAAATTACGAATTCGGCTCTGGAGCAGGTCCCCGTTTGAAAAAATAAGTTGCTCTCCTGAAAG
>JBDSKY010000143.1:0-4237 GCA_039916675.1 Bdellovibrionia bacterium | reverse complement strand
AAAGCAGGCCCAAATAGGAGATGTGTACTTAAGTAGTGAAGCAATTCGTTACCATGACCGACGAATTCCTTTACCGGGCTTTGATGCTTACGGGGTAGGCCACTTTCCGGTCCTTCACCTCAGCAAAATGGCCCACGAGCTTGGACTAAAGGTAGGAGTGGTGAGTACGGGCAATTCTTTGGATTGCACGGAGAAAGATTTTGAAATGATTGAAGAAAATAATGGCTCAATTAAGGAAATGGAAGCAGCTGCCATTGCATACGTTGCTCATCAGCTAGAAGTTCCATTTTTTACCTTGAAGGCCGTTACGGATCTAATAGACTCTGGACTGCAAACCGGGCCTGAGTTTCTAAAAAATTTAGATCTCGCTTGTATTAATCTTTTAACAAAAACTCAGTCGGTTCTATCTTACTTAGCCGCAAATCCGGCTGAATGGGTTCTTTCATCGACGTAGGAGATTTTTAATATCGCAATGTTAGTTAGGTTTGATAAAACCTCTGAGAAGTTCCATAGGCAGTGGAATAATCATGGTGGAGGTGTGTTCGCTCGACATTTCACGAAGAGTTTGTAAATAGCGTAATTGTAACGAGATGGGGCGGACCTCCATTATGCCGGCGGCTTCAGCTAGCTTATGAGCCGCCTGAAGTTCACCTTCTGCCGCGATGATTTTTGCGCGTCTTTCTCTCTCTGCTTCTGCCTGTTTTGCCATTGCCCGTTGCATTTCGGTGGGTAAGTCGATTTGTTTCACTTCGACATTGGATATTTTTACACCCCAGGGTTCAGTCTGTGAGTCTAATATGGCTTGTAGGCGATGGTTAATAGAATCTCTCGAAGCTAAAAGTTCGTCTAGCTCCACTTGTCCCAAAACCGAACGCAGAGTTGTCTGTGCAAGTTTGGATGTTGCCATCAAGTAATTCTCGACCTCGACAACGGCGCGGTTGGGGTCGACTACCCGGAAATAGACGACTGCATTGACTTTGATAGTCACATTGTCACGGCTGATTACATCTTGAGGAGGGATATCCAAAGTAATGGTTCTGAGATCCACTCTCAGCATACGATCTACAAAAGGTACGAGAAAAATTAATCCTGGACCTTTGGCCCCAATGATCCTTCCTAATCGGAATACGACGCCTCGCTCGTACTCATTAAGAACTCGAACGCTAAAACCCACAAAAATTCCAAAGGCAGCTAATAAGAAAAAGAAACTGGCTGAAATCATATTATTCGAGCCTCCCCCTTTTAGTCTATCATCAGCTCACAGGATGCCGCTAGCGTTTGGGTATTACAATTCCTAATACCTTGGCGACTTGTTGCAAATCGGCCCATGTTTCACGTTTTGATGCTGGATTTTGGAGCAAATAAGAGGGATCGAAAGTGGGCATTACTTGAATATTACTAAGAGTTTCACCGTAAGGGTAAAATTTACCGCGAAGCGTTGAAATTTGATCATCTGATTGTAGCAAAGTCTGCGCGGCAAACTTACCTAATGCCACTATGACTTTTGGTCGCATCTTAGCTAAATGGCTGGCCATAAAAGGGCCATATTTCTGGGTTTCAACGGCCTCAGGATTCGGATATTCAGGGCGACATTTGACGATGCTGGCTATGTAAACTTGCTCCCGTTTTAGCCCCATCGCAGCAATCATTCGGTCTAAGAGTTGGCCTGCTTCGCCAACAAAAGGACGACCTAAAAGATCTTCCTCATCCCCGAGACTTTCTCCTACAAATACAAGTTCGGCATGAGGATTGCCCTCACCTAAGACGTTAATGTTATGAATTAAAAGGGGATTATTGCTCGGTGGAGGTAAGGAGGGAGCTTTACGGGCCATGACTATGGCTCTAGCAGGAAGGTAGCTTTTCCAGGCATGGGTCCAGATCTGAGAAGGGTTTGAAGGGTGCGCCATGGGGCCTGATTTATCATCCGGGCCTATTGCTTACAACGTCTATTGCAGGCGATGGACTAATCTACGGGCTCTTACGCCACATTCAGGGCACCTGGCGGTCTCTTCTGTGAGATTTTTGCTAAAATCAGTGATGTGAGTCAAATGAAGGTGTGCGCCACAAAAGGCGCAATGGGTATAACGCGCCAGTATCTCAGATGGGGTGCCAAGAAACTGAGATATCGCTTCCGCGTTATCGTGGGTAGTATTGTCGGGCGCATCTTTTATTTCATCCATTTTCCCATTCTCCAATATTTTGAGAGGCATAATTTAGGCCGTCGCACCTAGTCTTTTGCGATTGCCTGCATAATGTATCCTTCGGAAAATAGAGCTAAGAGCTAAACGGGAAAATTTTACCGTCGCACTGTGAGGTAAATGCCATCTATAATAAGTTATGGAGCGACTGCGACGGAAGGCCATATTGAATAACCAGAGGGAATATTTTTGCCGATCAGTAGCATCCCAGAGTAAGGTCCTCGTTCAATTCGGCTTTTATGGAATTGTCGGTTTGTGTAACATTAGTTCGCTTTCCGGATACGCTGCTTTTGATCCTAAAATTGGATTGGATTTCCGAAGATCTCAAGTAAATAGCGAACGAATTTCTATCAGAGTGAGAATAGCAGAGGCTGTTCCAGTGGTTAAAATACGAGGCTTTGATCTCAAAATTTTTCAACAAAAAGATTCATTTTTATCGCCCGTTGTATCGGCAAATAAGGTCAGTGAATGGAAGTTGACTTGTCAAGGTGGGCAAATCTTACTACTGCCCTTTCATTTAAAGTCAATTCACGCAAAACAAGAATCTTATAAATTATCTGAACCCGTATCTATTCGGACGTCGGCGGGATTCATCAAATACGGAGGCAATCCTTATCGTGATGAAATTAAAGTTTATTCGATCCGAGATCATTGTGAAGTTGTCAACGTACTGGACCTGGAAAAGTATTTGGACGGACTAGTTAATTCAGAATTTTCATCCCAATGGAACGAAGAGTCCATAGAAGCTCAGGTGGTCGCCGCAAGGACCTACGCGTTTTTCCAAATCCAGGAAGCGAAGTCTAGAAAAGGCTCCCGTTTTGATCTAGATGCCTCGGTGAAGGACCAGGTTTACAATGGATCGTTGCGGGAAAATTTTCATTCTTCCCTGGCAGCAGCTAGAACCAAAGGCTTCATTTTAACCACGGAAGGAGGAAAAAAGGTTCTCCCGATTAAAGCATTTTATCATTCGACCTGCGGAGGTCGGACAGAATTGCCGGAAAATGTATGGGGTAGATCCTCTCCTGGCTTCAAGAAAAAGGTGCCTTGTCCCTATTGCGATGGTTCCCCCCGCTATCGATGGGATTTAGACCTCAAAACAAAAGACATCTCCCAAGCCATTATAAAAGGAGTCAAGTCCGACGGGATGCTGCCGGCCTGGCCAAGGCAGGCTTCTCGGGTGCTCCAGCAAAACCGGCTCCTAGATATCCGCGTCTCAAAGTTGGATTCTGATGGACGAGTGGCCGGTCTCAGTACCCTGTGGGCAGATGGTAAAGCTGTGCTCGAACTTCCTATAACCGGAGTTCAATTTCGGGATTGGATCGGCGCTGGACGCTTTAGAAGTACTTGGTTTCAGTTACTTTTATCGGGTAGAGGCCAAGGAAGCAGCTGGCATTTCCAGGGGCGGGGCAACGGACATGGGGTGGGGCTTTGCCAGTGGGGAGCCAAGACAATGGGCGAAAAAGGATATAAAATGGCCAGTATTCTGAAGCATTATTACCCTGACGCAGCTCTCCGTAAAATGTGGTAAAGGCTTGTGGAGAAGCATAATAGAAAACTTATTAATAAAATTTAGTATGGAAATTTACCATGATTTTAGTACCTCCTCCAACTGTGGCCGCGTCTTCAAACGAAGAACTTACAGCCTATCACTATGAGTTGCCAGCAGCTCAAATTGCACAAGTACCAGTAATTCCTCGAGACTCTTCTCGATTATTGGTTTTGCATCGAAAAGAGCAACGTTGGGAGCACCGCCTATTTAAAGATCTCCCCGAATATTTGGATTCTAACGATCTAATTGTAGCAAATAACACTCGTGTAATTAAAGCTCGGCTCTTGGGGCAAAGGATACTTCCGGGTGAGGTTATCGGTGGCCGAGTGGAATTTGTGATGCTTGAGGAATTGAGTCCACGAGTTTGGGAAGGACTCTTTAAAGCGAGTGGAAAATACATTCCAGGATTTAAATTCAAAATTCCGACCCCCGATGGGCAGGGCATTCGAGGTACTTTATTACGAGGATCAGGGGATTCTCCTTCAGGGAC
>JBDSKY010000142.1:0-11243 GCA_039916675.1 Bdellovibrionia bacterium | reverse complement strand
CTACTGGATGATCTGCACAGACTGAGATTTGCTGCCCGCCGGGGCCTTCAACATCCTTGAAACTACCTGGACAAAAATTTTGACCTACAAATCTCGAAGGATTTGTACCCATGATCTTTGCGTAGGTCTCCTGAGTAACCGCGGCTTCGCCTAGCTCAAAACTACTGAGCGTTACGGAATGTTGAGTTTCGTTTACTTGACGAAACTCCTCTTCAGCAGGGCTTCCCATTTGGAATTTTCCCCCTCGAATTCCTACAAAATGACCGAGAAGCTCATCCAACTCAGATGTGTCTCTTAGGAAGGCTGATCCTCGCGTTGAGTTCAGACCCACCAGGCTAGAGCGGGATTGGCGAGGTTTTCTCTTCAGCACCTGCGTACAGATATAGTCTTCTGCGAGCGGCAATCCAAGATCTTCACAGATGCTCAGGGTATTTTCAGCGTCAGACTTATTTTTAAAAGCTACTTTACCGTATCTGAATATATTCAAAATATATTTTTGGAAAAGTTTTCCATCCACATCGAGTTTGAACGGAGATTTTTCAGATTCTCCGTCTTCAACTCCTGGTTGAGCAAGAAATGAACAAATAGCTGCCAACTTTCCGTTTTCTTGGTCCAGGTTTCGATCCAAATTGGTTCGATCACAGGCAAACTCCTGTCCTTCATAAGTCTTAAAATAAACCATCTCTCCTGCAAAAACTTCGACAGCAACAGTAGATAGCGCGGACAAAAGAATTAAAATTTTCCACTTTCTAACTATTAATTTCATCAGTTTGACTCAGAAATACGAGTCCTTCGTAAACGAAAGCCGAGGTTGGAATCATTGGTATTTGGAGAGGTATGAGCGCGACAAGCAGACCGGGAGTCAGAAGCACCACGGTCCCAGCCACCTCCTCGCAGCACTCGGGACCAACATCCTGATAAAGGACCTCGTGGATCAGTTGCTTCGCCCTCTGGATAGGGGGCATACCAATCATTTGCCCATTCCTGAACACTGCTTCGATAGATTCCATAAGCATTGGCTCTCTTCGATTTTACCGATTGAGATTGCTTGCCCGAATTACCAGAATGCCAAATATACTCACCCAGGTCTTCTGCCTCATCGGCACCGGAGACAAAAGCTGTATCTGTCCCTCCCCGAAAAGCATATTCTAACTGTGCTTCGGTAGGCAGGCTGAACCGATAGCCAAAATCTTTAAATTTATCATTCACTATATTAATAAATTGGATAGCATCGTTCCAAGACACTTGCTCCACGGGGTAATTGGCACATACTTGAACTTGCGCCCCCCCATGGCTCTCAACCATCTTTATTTTCCCTGGGCAATATTTCTGTTCTTTAAAAGTAGAAGGATTCGTACCCATTATACTTGCATAAATTTCCTGAGTGACCCCAGTTTCACCTAATTCAAAATCACTAAGCGTCACCCAGTGTTGAATCTCGTCCACTCTACGAGTTTGCTCTCCAAGGGGGCTACCCATTTGGAAATTTCCGCCTTCGATCTTCACAAAACTTCCAACATTCTCATCCAGCTCGGCTAGTGTTTCCAAACTTTTCACAATGTCCCTGGCTGCTGACCCGATATGAAATTGACGAGGACTTCGGTCTAATACTTGTGAGCAAATGTATTTTTCGGCTAGCGGCAACCCTAGATCTTCACAGATATTCAAAGTATTCTCTGCATCAATTTTATTTTTGAAGGCTACCTTGCCGTATCTAAAAAAATCTAAAATGTATTTCTTAAAAATTTTTCCATTCACATCAAGTTTAAATGCAGTTTCTTCCGAAAGCCCATCGGCTTTTCCCGGCTCAGCCAACACCGAACAAATGGCTGCCAATTTCCCATTTTCATGATCCAGATTGTAATTCAGATTGCCTTGATTACACCAAAACTTTACACCGTCAGATGTTTGAAAATAAACTTCTTCGCCTGCAGACACTCCCTTTGCCTGGGCAAAGAGGACTAGAGAGAGGCAGACATACTTTAAACACTTACTTTTTATTAATTTCATTTATTTACCTAACTTTTACTTCTTAAAAATGCGCTGGCTGCAAAGGCGTGAAATTCATCGGACCTTTAGTAAAATCTCCATTACGCCCCTCGGGGCCATTATTCCAATCCCACTTCTTATTGCAGCGAAGACAAGTCATCTGATTGCAACCATCCATTCTAAACGTAGCGACACCACAGTAATAGCAAGGGCGGTATCTACCTTTAAAATAGTCTGGGTGCTTTGCATCTTCAGGGGATTCTTCAGGTGGCTCCATTGCTCCCAAGCGAAGTAACTCTTCAAGGCCTTTAGCCTGCGCAGCATTCTCCGTACAATCCCCTCGGTGGTCACTCCCACATTTTAGACATCCATCCCTGTCACAGAGAAAACAAGAATAATAGGCGGCTTTCTCATCCACCTGGATCACTCTTCCTCCACTACAACCCTCAGTGGGACAGAATCCCCATCCTGTAGCACGAGCATTAACGTGATCGATCTGACGTATCCGAAACTTATTAATTTCGGCTTCGCTTCTTCCCATCTGTTTTAAATAATCGGACTGCACGGGAGTTTTACAGTGTGTGCATAAACTCACGTTATCGCCATCTCGATCAATTACGAAACTGCAAAAATCCTGGGCACATTCCTCGCAGAGATAACAAGCGCATCCTCCTGGTCCAGGAGGGATTACCGCGCCTACCGGTGCATCATCAAAGCACCTTAAACATCGATCAGGCTTCACGTCGTAAAGTGACATTTTTGAAAATTCATCATGAAGTGCTAATTCTCGTTCCAAGTAATAGAGGCTTTTAGCTTTTAGGTTAATCAATTGTCTTAATTGGTTCACGCGCAATTGGAAATCAGTGCCGAGTCCCCGACTTTCTTGATTTGAATCGAAGTACAAAGTCATTTCAGATTTAATCTCTAAAATCTCAGTTAACTGGGCTGCAACCTGGGACCATGCATAAAATTCAATCCATTTGGCCAAAGAGGGATTCAGTTTCTTTTTTACCAAAGCCCCTACTTCGATGATGCTGAGGGCCTCTGGGGAGGCTTCGGGCATTTGAACGTAGAGTCGTCCGTAAAATTCCAAAAATAATCCTATCATCTGAACATCGCTGCGTCTCGCGGCCGAGACTAATGCAGGTACTCCGTCCTTCCCACGCTGACCCGGGTTACAACCATGATCAAGAAGATAATTGACGATTTCCACGTGTCCTTTTTCCGCAGCTAAACTTAGAGGCGTATGTTCTTCTGGAAGTTCAGTCGGGAGTGCAGGTTGTTTGGGATCTAAAATAGCTCCGTGAGCTGCAGCCATTTTGACCATTTCTAGATTTCCTCTACCCACTGCGGACATAAGGATCTCATCAATCGGACCCAGCTCAGCGAAGTTAACGCCTCGAGAGATTAATAAAGATATGACTTTGGCTAGCGCATTATCTACTGCCCAAACTAAGATTGAACGGCCTGAAAGTTTTTGATAAATTTTAGAATTTGAGTAAGCTTTTGGATCGACCGGAAATACTTCAGAAGGATTTGCCCCTTGGTCGAGAAAAAATTTCAGGATTGTCAAATAACCATCTTTTGATGAAGATAATAAAGCTTTGGTAAGTGCTGTCCAACCTAAAGAGTCCTTGGCATTGATATCAGCGCCTCGCTCAAGGAGAGTAGGCCAAAGATCGAATCGCCCCGATTCCGATGCCTGAATCAAAGCTGTCTTGCCCATCATATCGCTTTGGTTAAGGTAGGCACGAATGTCCTTACCTTTGGTCAGACGAAGGAGAAGAGCTGTAATCTGATCAGAGGTAGATTCTATTGACCAAGACAAAAGGGTCCGCCCTTGCAACTGCACAAGGTCTGGTAAATCTTTGAAAGCAAGTGGATCGGTTGGAAATGCTTGATACACGTCAGCACCTTTGTCTAAACAAAGGCCTAAAAGTTTAAACTGTTCCTGCTTAGTTCTGGCAGATAACAAAGCTCTGGTGAGAGCAGTCCACCCGAAATTATCGCGGTGACTGATATCGGCACCTCGAATCAAGAGTGCGTGCATGAGCTCAAATTGGGATTTTTTTGCCGCAAGGATTAAGGGAGTTTGCCCTTGCTCGTCCGTGATGTTTACATCAGCTCCTTGACTTAGGAGAATTTGAATAACTGAAAATCGAGCATTGCCCTGGATAGCCTCGATTAGAGTGCTAGGAAACTCTGCCGCGCCCGCCGGTGAAGCAGACCCCCACAAGACGAGGCTAAAAAAAATAGACGCTAAATTGAGACGCTGAAGCCAAGTTGCTTTCATATTGCCGCAAGAGCTATCACGTCTTGACGGACATAGTCAAAAATAACAACACGACGCATTAAATCGAAATCATGGATATCTGAAAGGAGCTAAGTCTTCGATTTGTCCAAAAGCTTTTTAGCCTTCTCTTCGCGTTCTTCTTTCAATTTCTCTGAGAGTTGCTTAATTTTTTCTTCCTGCCCATCACGAAATGTCTTAAGCTTAGCGTTCTGTTCAACTATTTTCTTAGCTTTATCCTCAGAAATCTGACGAAGCAAATCTTCTCGCCGCTTCATAAAATCTTGAACGTAGGTACGTCTCTCGGTGCCAGTTTCGTGTTCACCAAAAAACTTATGCCGTTCTTTACTTTCGTGAGCTTCCCATTCTTTTAACTGCGTCTCTTGAGCGGCCCTAAACCCTTTGTACTCGGATTTCTGTAAGTGGTTAAAAACCTTAAGATCCAATTTCTGATCTTTGAGTAAAGTCTTCATCTGTGGCGAGGATGAATATTGAATACCCAGGAAAGGCTCAGCTCGCGTAGAGTCGAAGGTGGTTACGGTAAGACAGAGAGAAAGTACAATCAGTACAAGAATCTTGGGAGTCAAATGGGATTTTTTAAACTTAAAATTCATCCTTTTACCTCGATAATCTCTTCAATTTTTCGCCAATCACGGACTCTAAACGTGGGAGTCGTCTGCCCCCGAAACCTATTCAATTCTGGCACTCCCGCCCATTCGCGCTCTTCACTTGAAGCGGCTCCGGCCAGCACTTCTTTTCTTTCAGCAGCATTAAACCAAATGGCATCCATAATTTTGGGACGACTATGCATCCCCAAGAGTTTTGACTGAGTTAAGCTCAACTTGAGGTGTCGCTCCTTCAAGACTCTATGATTTTGTACGGCAGCCTTCACTACAAATACAGGCTCAGGATTACCGGGTCCAAAAGGTCCCAGTTTCTCCAACTCTTGAAGGGTTTTAATATTCAAATCACTAATCGAACATTCGCCTTCTATCCAAAGCGCAGTAGCATCTTTACCTTCAGGCATAGCCTCGAAGGCCTGATCAAATGCTTCAGCAAAACTATCAAACTTATCTAATGCTACAGACAGGCCAGCGGCATACTTATGCCCACCGAATCCCAATAAATGATCTGAACAGGTGCGGAGACCGGCTAAAACGTCTTTACCCCCATACGATCTTACGCTGCCTTTTCCAAAGTCTTCACGCAGCGCAATAACAGCTGCCGGTTTCCTAAATGTCTCTGTAACTCTGGAGGCCACGATCCCAACAACTCCTTCGTGCCAATTTGGATCTGCTACGGCGATTCCGTGACGGTATTTACCTTCCGCGATTCCTTTTTCTACACGAGTTCTGATTTCATCCCAGATTTCATTTTGAATGTTGGCTCTATCACGATTGAGTTTTTCTAACTCCAAAGCCAGTTCGGTAGCTCTCGGAAAATCAGAGGTAGTCAAAAGCTCGAGAGCAAGGCTAGCTGACTGCATCCGACCCGAAGCGTTGATTCTAGGTCCGAGTACAAACCCTAAATGAGAGGGACTGATATCTTTAAAAGCAAGGCCGGCAGCTTCTAGCAAAGCTTTTACGCCGGGCTTAGTAGAATTCTTCAAAACATCCAGGCCGTAACGAACTAAAATATGATTATCACCTGTCAGGGGGACCATATCTGCAGCGGTCGCCATAACTACTAAGTCCAAATGCTGTTTCAAATTAGGTTCTGCCTGGCCGGCAAACCATCCTTCTTGTCTACCCTGTGATCTCAGAGCAATCGCAAGATAAAAAGCCAATCCACACCCACAGAGCTGCTTGAGTCCACTTTCACAATCAGCCCGCTGAGGGTTTACTATTGCAGTAGCAGGAGGTAACCCTCGAACGGGGTCAATTTGATGATGATCTATAATGATCAGATCTAAACCGAGCTCTTTGGCTCGATTTGCTGCGTCAAAACTTGTGATTCCGCAATCTACAGTAAGTAGAACACGAATTCCGTCTTTAACCGCATCCTCAACAGCTTGAACATTAAGCCCGTAACCATCCTTAAACCGGTCGGGCTGTGTGGCATCGAAAGTGAAACCAAACTCTCGCAAAATCCAAGAAAGCAACGCCGCGCCCGTTGTCCCATCTACGTCATAGTCCCCATACACACGGACTTTATCTCCAGATTTTCTCAATTCTGAAAGCCGTTGCACAGCCAAATCCATATCCCGCAAACGCATAGGACTGGTCAGGCCGTCAAAACGAGGCGAAAGATAGTTTTGGATCAATTCGGGCGTAGTAAGGCCTCGTTGAACGCAAACAAGGACAGTGATAAGAGACAATCCGGTTTCCCGGTGAAGGGAAGAAATCAGCTCAAGATTCTCAGAATCTGCCCGAAGTCTCCAATTCCGACTTTCACTCATAGTTACTCAAACTTAGGTTCTGGTCTTACCATAATTGCTTTTTTCTTTCGAGCTCCGGCCTTGCCCTTCTTAACTCCACTTGCCGCACGGCGATCATGGTAGTGAGTGATGACAATAACGAGTGAGCTTGCGATGAAGATAGAAGAGTAAGTACCAACTACGATTCCTACCATCAAAGTAAAAGCGAAGTCTTCAATCACTTTTCCACCGAAGAGCCAGAGCGCAGATACGGTGATGAAAGTACAAAGTGAAGTCAGAATAGTTCGTCCCAATGTCTCATTCACAGCACGGTTGACCGCTTTATCAATAGTCAATTCTGGATGCGCATGTACAGTTTCACGAACTCGGTCATAAACAATGATTGTATCATTATTTGAATACCCAATGAGCGCTAACAGAGCAGCCAAGATTTGGAGGTCAAATTGCTTCTGGGTTAAAATAAATATTCCAACCGTCAAAATCGTATCGTGTAAAAGAGCTAAGACCGCTCCCGGTGAATACCGGTAATCAAATCGAACCGTGACGTAGATAAGAATACAAAGAAGTGCGTAAAACATAGAAAGGAAGCCGCTCATTCTCAAAGAGCTCCCTGCCGCTGGTCCTACAACATCTACGCGCTGAATCTCATATTCTCCGGCCTTCAAGGACTTCGCTAAAATATCACGGACATGTTGCGCTACTAAATTTAGCGTGTCTTCATGACCTTGAGCCTTCACTAAGAACTGGTTTGCTTTGGCATCACCAATCTGCTGAACTTTTAGGCCTTTAATTCCACCCGTGTCCAATTCAGTTCTAACTCTACCGATATCCCAACTTTCTGCAGGAACATGTATTTGTACTTCTGCTCCTCCGGTAAAATCGATTCCGTAGTTTAAACCCTTAGTAAAAAGCAAAATTAGAGTGCCCAATATCGCAACACCCGAAATCGTCATCCAGATATGACGCTTGCCAACAAAATCCATCTGGATTCCTGGTCGAATCAGTTCCAACATTTCCGATTTCCTTTCGTTCAAATACTTATGGTCTGGTAACCGCGATCTTCCAAGTATTTCAGATAAATATCAAATATAAGTCGGCATACAAAAACCGCAGTGAAAAGCGTGGTTACAATTCCAATAAGCAGGGTCACAGCAAACCCTTTGATCGGTCCGGTACCATATAAAAGCAGAACTATACCAGCAGCGGCATTGGTAACATTGGCGTCCAAAATTGTGCGAAACGCCTTTTGAAATCCTGCTTCCACAGCACTACCCGGCCGCTTGCCTAGGCGAAGCTCTTCCCGAATACGTTCGTAGATAACCACATTGGAATCGACTGCAATTCCCACCGTAAGTGCAATCCCTGCAATACCCGGTAATGTTAAAGTTGCTTCCAGTCCAACTAAAGTAGCTAAAACAAAAAGCACATTCAGCATCAGCGAAAATACAGCAATCAAGCCACTAGCCTGATAATAAATTGCCACAAAAATAAAGACAGCTACGCTTCCTATTAAGCTGGCGATCGCGCCTTTATGAATTGAATCCTGTCCTAGAGACGGGCCAACTACTCTTTGCTCTAAAAAGTCTAACTGAGCTGGCAACGCCCCCGCTCTTAATACAATAGCCAAATCCTTAGCTTCTTTCATCAGCTCATCGCCATCACCACGGCCGAGGGTAATTTGGCCTCGGCCACCACCGATGCGGCTCTGAATGACAGGAGCAGAATGTACGATATTATCCAAAACAATTGCCAAACGATGCCCAATATTATCAGCAGTAAACTTATCAAAAAGCGACGCACCGCGAGGATTTAAGGTAAAACTTACATTAGGCCGGCGATTCTCTGGATCGAGCTGAACAGTCGCATCCTGTAAATCATCTCCAGTGACAGCCGTCTTGGAAACTAAAAGATAAGGAATACGGCCCGCTTCACTCTGAGTAGGTAAGCCCTTGGATCTCTCAAATGCAATCTCATCTTCTGCCGGAATTTTGCCCTTAGCGAGATCATTCAGTTTACGAACATATTCTGAAAACTTTTGGCCATCTTTATAACTAAAATTATTGGTTTTCTCAATTTCACCGATGAGGGTCGCCAACTGAGCTTGATTCATGGACTTATCATCAACCGCTTTGAATTCTAATTTGGCGGTTCTGCCGATCAGATCCTTGGCACGGTCAACTTCTCTGACACCAGGAAGTTCGACGACAATTCGATCATTCCCTTGACTCGTAATCGCGGGTTCAGAAACTCCGAATTCATCGATTCGATTTCGAATCACTTCAATACTTTGATTCAAAGTGCGTTCGCGCACCTCGCCCCGATAGTCATGAGACAATCCAAGTTCAAAGTGTCCGTCATGTTCACCAGCAAGTCGAAGGGTCCAAAATTCTTTTTTCAAAATTTGGTAAAACTCTTCTCGCTTAGCTATATCAAAGTCTATAGCGATCCTTGGATCATCAGGAGCAAAGCCTTCACGCAGAACTTTTAAGTCCGTAACGTTGATCCCTTTTTCCTTGAGCCTATCTTTTAGGCTTGTGGACTGCCGCTCGGCGACGTCCTTATATACCTTATTAAAATCAACGCCTAGAACCAGGTAAAGACCGCCTTGCAAATCCAATCCCAGATTGATTTTCTGCTTAAAAGGAAAATTGGTTTTTTCCAAATCTAAATTAGCAAGAGTTGGATAAACGTAGACTCCAGAGAGAACTACGATGAATCCGAGCAGAAAGAACTTTCCCCACCAGGAACGCGACATATAAAACCCCTTCGTCTGAGACAGAATCCGACTAAGCTAAGTCTTTGACCGAACCCTTGATCACTTGTGACACTTGGCTCTTGAGCATCTTCACTTTTACATTGTCTGCTACTTCCACAGTAACAACTTTATCAGTAATTCCCGTTACCTTGCCCAAAATACCAGAAGTAGTCACGATTTCATCCCCATGCTTCAAAGATGTCAACATCTGTTGCTGATCTTTCAGCTTTTTTTGCTGAGGACGCAAAATTAAGAAATAAAGGACACCGAACATGAGCAAAAATGGCATGAAAGCCATAAAACCGGCAGGCTGTTGGTTTGCTGCCGGTGCAACAGCATTCGATAATGGCGACGAACCGGCTGGGATTGCAGGGCCGTCAGCAAAAGCAGAGCCGCCGACCAATAATGCAGCCAAACTCAGATTCAGTTCCAATAATTTGATTTTAAAACATGTCTTCATGTCTAAAGTCATCGCACATCACTCCCTTGATTTCGATAGAAAGTTTTTGTCCACTCATCAAAACTGTCATTCAAGATTGCTTCCCTCATTTGGGCCATGAGTCGAATGTAGTACGAAAGGTTATGAATTGTGTTTAAACGAGCCGAAAGAAGTTCTTTACTTATAAAGAGATGCCGCAAGTACGCCCTCGAGTAACGAGTGCAAGTTTCACAGGGGCAATCGGGATCTAGAGGTTCAGCTGAGTCGGCATATTTGGCATTCTTAATATTAATTTTTCCGCGACTGGTGAACAATTGGCCATTTCTCGCATTTCGGGTTGGCATTACGCAATCGAACATATCAATCCCAGCTCGTACCCCTTCCACCAGATCCTCAGGGCGCCCCACCCCCATGAGATACCGTGGCTTATCCCGAGGTAAAAGGGGAGCGGTAAAATAGGCCATCTTTTGCATCAGATCAGGCGTCTCCCCAATTGAAAGACCACCTAAGGCAAAGCCATCAAAAGGAAGAGCTCCAATTTCTTGGGCCGATTGAACTCTCAGATCCTCATAAAGCCCCCCCTGTATAATTCCAAAGCGGGCTTGATGACTCTTGAGATTGACCTCCAGGCCGCGTTCGGCCCATTTTACAGTTCTTCTCATCGCAGCTTGGACCATTTCGGGCGAAGCCGGATAGGGAGGACATTCATCAAATGCCATAACGATGTCACTTCCCAACGCTTTTTGGATTTCCATTGAAAGCTCTGGCGTGAATCGATGAGAACTCCCATCAATATGAGATTGAAAAGTCACTCCATCGTCATCAATTTTATTTAAGCCAGCTAAAGAGAAAACCTGAAATCCCCCGCTATCCGTAAGTATAGGGCCATTCCATGCCATAAAGCGATGAAGCTCTCCCAATCGTTCTACACGCGCGTGGCCCGGTCTTAAGTAAAGGTGGTAAGTATTTCCCAAGATAATTTGGGCGTTCATTTTCGTAAGCTCGTCTGTAGTGATTCCCTTGACAGTTCCAGCTGTACCTACGGGCATGAAGACAGGAGTTAAAATTTCATGGCTCACGCCAAGTGATCCCGCCAATTTCAACCGTCCTGCTCGAGCACGGCCTACACCTTGGGTGTCTTGAATTTGATGTTCTAAGGTAAATTGTAAAGGTGAGGTCATTGGGCTCTTTCTCAAAATTTTTCTACTACTGTAAAAATGGATTGCTCATCTTTTCGATACCAATACGAGTGTCTCCGCCATGTCCGGGGCAAACACGCGTATCATCATCTAATTTAAGAATCCGATCAAAAATACTTTTAAACATTACTTCTTGATTTGCGCCCCACAAATCTGTCCGTCCCACACTGCTTTGAAAAAGCGTGTCTCCGGAC
>JBDSKY010000141.1:0-3592 GCA_039916675.1 Bdellovibrionia bacterium | reverse complement strand
TAGGATCCGCATTCAGTGCCACATCCGGCACATTCCTCATTTTGGGAGACACCTGGTTTCTATCATTAGCGACTCCTATTTGATAAGAGGGAATTGTCCACACTTCACTAATCCCACCTCCTCCTCCGCCGTCTGTATTCCAGGTAGTTTCGCTATCATAGCTGCCATCTTTTTTTGTTGTTAGCTGAGTGCCCCCTACTGCTACAACATAAGGTTGAGAAGATGGGTCATTTACTCCTAAATTGACTTGGTCATCATAAGCTCCATTATCTCCAGAAGCGACGTAAACTGCTTGGCCTTGAGCTGCCATCTGCTTAAAAATAATAGATTCACTTTGTATGAAAGACGACGGAGCTGAAATTTCAGAAGATCCCCATGAGACGCTAACAATCTTGGCTAAATTGTCGTTGGCGATGCGATTATAAGTAGATAAGACCCCGTCCGAAGTATTCCCGCCTTCATAAATTAAAAGCTCTTTCGCTCCAGGTGCTACTGCAGTTATTAATTCAATATCAAGGACGACTTCCAATGCAGCATTTCCAGGTTTACCCGTTGCACCGTCTACTAAAATATTCCTTAGCGGTACTGGCGAAATACCATAGGCCTTTTCGTAAGCTAGAATATCAGCTGGATCGTAACCATCCAATTCGAAAAGTGCTATAGTTTGTCCCGCCCCAGTAAGACCCTTGGGGATTGAATAGGCGGCATTGATTTCAACAGGAGTAAATCCCCCTTCAGGGCCCAAGAAGGGGCGCACATTTAAGCGGCGTGCTTGACTTTTCCAAGTCATTGAATTGTCTAATCCGTGCACCCCTCGGATGGCAAACCCCCGAGGAACTTGCAATTCAAAGGAAGGGGCATAGAAGGCCTTCCCTGCCTTATCTTTAAAACTATGCACTTCGGTATGAAATACCTGATTAACTGCTGCTACATTTCCCTTTGCATGAACCAACAAGCGATTATCATCTGCTGACACGGATTTGAAGCCATTCTGTTTTAAGAGATTTTTAACCTGCTCAACTTGTTTTTCAGTTGGACCAAACTTCGCCACGAATTGATCTGGAGTGATAAACTTATGATATTTCGGATTCTTTGGATTATAGAGTTCCTTAAGCAATCGATCCAATTCGATTTCACGATTAGGTCTCATGGCGATTGATATCGATAATTCTTTATCTGAAGACATCTCACCCTTGTCGTTCGCTTCTTTCACTGCAGCAGGGACAATGCCGTTCAGGCGCTGGAGGGGTTTCGCTGAAGGTTTATACCTGGCATTATTTTTGACAACCAAATGAGAAATAAAAGGATCCGAGTCATTTGGCGTCGCCGCGGGAGGAATGCATGTGACCGAAGGTTGTTTCTCTCTTTCCATTCTGAGATGGAAATTGCCTGACTTCCAATTAATGTCCTTACAGCCTCCCAGACAAAGGGAAATAAAAACAGAACTGATTAACATTCCTTTGTAAATCATATGAAACCTCCGTGTTTCACTGATGTTCTTCCAACTAGAATATTTGGTCAAATTTTTAAAATTTTTTGCCTTGCGCAACTTTTTAATTTTAGTTGAGTAAAGAAAGAAAATTTTGACCTTGGTTACTGAAGCGAATTTTTGTATTCAAAGAAAATGATGAGATTAATTCGTAAAGTTCTTGGTAGCTTGATAATGTTCACGGACCGCATGACACCTCCGAAAGGACTAGTTCGCCCCCCCGAGTATCAAAAGAAAGTAGACATGCAGACTCAGAAGATGAGCCTCTATCAATTCGAACAATGCCCATTCTGCGTTCGCGTTCGCAGAGTCATTCGGAAATTATCTTTAAATATAGAACTCCGCGATACTCAAAAGAACCCGAAATTTCATGAGGAACTGCTCAAAGGAGGCGGTACAATCCAAGTTCCTTGTCTCAGAATTGAGAAAGACGATGGCTCTGTTCAGTGGATGTACGAATCCGCTGACATTATTTTATTTTTGCGTGAAAGATTTTCAGAATAGAAACAAGACATCGCTGGCAGACCTGAGCAGGCCTGCCAGCGAAATAACTAATGCAAAGCAGCTGACATCATCAAATTCGCAATCTTCTGTGAATAGCGATAAGGATCCTCGATTTGAGATCCCTCATTTAATAATGCTTGCTGATAAAGGATCTCTGCCCACTCTTTCTGCTGTGCGATTGATACGGACAACATTTTTTCATAAAGCGGATGAGTAGGATTCAATTCCATAATTCGTTTGGCTTTAGGAGCTGCCTGGCCCATTGACTCCATTAAACGCTCCATATGAGCAGAAGCCCCGTCACTTGCAGATACAAGACACACGGGTGACTCAGTGAGGCGCTCTGATAACTTGATTTCTTTTACCTGATCTTTAAGAGCTTCCTGCATTGTAGCCAAGAGAGGCTTTAACTTTTCTCCGGCTTCCTTCATCTTTTCTTGTTCTGCTTTTTTCTCATCTTCAGTACCTAGGTCAAGATTTTCAGATGTGACAGACTGAAACGCCTTGTCATCGAATTTACCTAGCCCTGAAGCAACCCATGCGTCGACTTTGTCAGTCATAAGAAGAACTTCAAATCCCTTGGCCTTTAATTTTTCTAAGTAAGGGCTATTTTGGATTTGGGTTAAGGAATCACCAGTAATGTAATAAATTTCCTTCTGGCCCGGCTTCATTCTACCGACATAGTCAGCGAGAGAGGTCAATTTGTCTGAATGAGTCGAATTGAACAAGACCAAGTCTTTTAACTTTTCTGTGCTGGCAGGCTCAAGGGCAATGCCTTCTTTTAGGGTACTGCCAAAATTTGCCCAGAATTTCTCATAAGAAGCTCTATCACTCTCTAAAAGCTCCTTCAAAACACTCAAAACCTTCGAAGCCAAAGCTTTTTTGATCCGAAGAATCTGACGATCCTGCTGAAGGATTTCTCGAGAGACATTCAAAGAAAGATCATCGCTATCCACCATCCCCTTCATGAATCGTAAGTACGGAGGAAGTAACTCTTCGCAATCACCTTTAATGAAGACTCGTTTCACATAAAGGTTCAAACCAATTTTGCGATCACGGAAATCGTAGTTAAATGGTTTTTGTGAGGGCAAATACAAAATAGAAGCAAACTCCATAGTTCCTTCTGCCTTGTAGTGGATCGTCTTCAGCGGATCTACCCAGTCGTGGGTAAGGTGGCGATAAAATTCATTGTACTCTTCAGGAGTGACTTCGGAAGGGGAACGAAGCCAGAGTGCTTTCTGGCTATTCAAAGTCTCGTCTTCAACTACAGTCTCAGTTTTGTCATCCTTAGTCTGTTCCCGGCTATGAAGGATCTTAATCGGATACGAGACAAAATCAGAATATTTTTTTACAATCTCTTTCAAAGTCCAAAAGTCAGTGAAATCCTGAACTTCACCTTCATCTGCCTTAAATTCTTTCAAATGAAGAGTAATTGTTGTGCCGTGGCCTTTTTCGCGGGGCAATTCATCAACTGTATAAGTGCCTGCGCCGTCCGACTCCCAAAACACGCCCTGGGTGGTCCCAGCTTTTTGCGTGTGCATAGTAACCCGGTCAGCCACCATAAATGCTGAATAAAATCCTACACCGAATTGACCAATC
>JBDSKY010000140.1:0-6592 GCA_039916675.1 Bdellovibrionia bacterium | reverse complement strand
TGTGGTCAGGAAAACCAGCCGGGGGACCACCTACGGATAACTAATAGATTTTATTTAACTAATTGAATAGGAAGTAGTACATTAGACCACAGGGGTTAGACCTAGGCTATTTCCTGTGGTCTATTGTAGTACTTTTTGATTTTTATGAAGGGTACTCAACCCGCAAAACGACGTTTCAAGAGCTCATCTATTTTTTACTCGATTTTTACTTTTTCCAAAAGCTTGTCTTCGTCTGTGCCTTGCATCTCGACCCATATGACCAAATTAATCTGGTGCCTTAACTTTATAGACAACCATAGAAACTTCATCGCTCTCAAAATAATCAAATGACTGAATTCACCGCGCTCGTGTCCCACAAAACTTCTGCAAATCCATAATTCCCATGTGGCACCAACGCCGATTGCGTCCAAATGAATGAGAAAAAAAATGCAAGTAACACATTAGGTCGATCGGACAGTCCCAAATCTGGTTGGTTCGCAGTAAGTCTAAAGGTATGCCGGTAAAATAAGTGGCAACCACATCACTGTACACTGACGTGTACAGTAATTTTAAATAGTTAAATTACCCACGCCCAGCGACTCTCACACAGCGCACTGCGCCAACATCATTAACCCTGCGGGCGTCGTCGATGTCGCCATCATTGCCATAGAAGACATAGTAGTAGTGGAGGTAGCCAGGATGGACCGACGACGACCAAAACCAATTCCCGCGCATATCAGCAATCATATCCGGATTGTAATTATTCGGACGGCCCATTGCTCGACCAAGAGCCCCGTACTCTTCTTTTGTGGGCAAACGCGCTCCATCTCCTAGATCTCGACAAAAGCGATTCGCGGCGTCCCAGTTCATTTCTCGCACTTCACCTCCCTCTTCATGATGAGCTACAGCTGCCGAACTCCAAATTAAGTCTCCCACTCGGTACTGCTCTTCTCCTAAGGCCCTAAAGACTTGGACCTGCTCAGCGCCTAGCACTGGGTGTAACCTTTCATTCTCGGCAAAGGGTTGCTGAACAGGTTGATTGCGTACCCCTCCGCCTCTATTCGCATTGCCCGCTTGCCCTAGGATCGCTCCGTTCGCAGCCACTACGGGGGCAACGGGTTGTGCACCGTCTCGTAGATCTAGGGACGCAAAAACCTGACCGCCCATGCTCTCAAGGGCTGATTTCACTAACTCTGCATTTTTCATATCTCCTTGCTGACGCAGGTAGATATATTCATTTTGGAGCAGTTCGATCTTTCTCTCTTTCGTGTGAAGAGCTTCTGTCTTTTCTACTCGAACCTTTTTTTGATTCTGGCCATGATTTTCATAGACATAGTATTTTCGGGATGACTTGGGAGTGGCCTGGACGACTTTAATCCAGGCCTCGGTCTTCATTCCAGCTGGCATTGGCCAAAGATTCTTTTCTTCGAGCAGAGCTTTGTGAGGCTCTAAAGCCTTCTGTCTTACCTTTGGATCTATTTTACCTTTGAAGAAGCCTGCGATTTCTTTCCGTGAGATTTGCCAATGATAGCGCTCCGTAAATCCAGGACGCTCTTCCCAATAGTTATTCGAATGCAATCTTACGTGGTCGTGGGCCTTTATTTCTTCGGCAGCATATTCGGCAGTACCTTTGGTTAAACCAAGGAAAGATCCAGTTTGCTTTAAGCAAAGGTAACAAAACGTTGCCTTACAGGTTTCATCCGAACAAGTCGCTGCATTACAGCCTTGGATCTTATCTAAAGTCGCCCCACAGCCATTGGCAGGGCAGCATAAATTGAACGCACCTTCGATTCCGTACGAGAGAGCATTGATTTCTCGCTCGGCGCGTGCATCCAGTCCTAATTTTGCGGACTTCTCAATTTTTGTCAGTCTTTCGTTTAAAGCCTTGCGATCCGCTTTCTCCAGCAAGTCTTTGACCGTATCTAAAGCGATTCGCTCCTTGCACTTACCGCCTTCTCCGCAGCAGGAAAGACCATGATTCTGGAGCTCTTTTACCTGATCCAGGCTATGGATCTCTAGAGACTTAACCTGATGGGCTAAGCAATGGGTGTCGATACAATGGTTTTCAGAGCAGGCATAAGCCTTATGGTTCGTAATATCCTGATCTGTCACGTCATCAAAGCAGACTTGGCATTGGCCTAAGACCAGCCCCTCTGGGGCATCTTCGTCATGTTGGTGGTCGTAGTGCCCCTCTTGTTGTCTACCGCTGCCGGAACTTTCGCTGTGCGTTGCTGGATTACGATCTTGTGTGGAGTTCGTGTCAGTGGAAGGACTACTGGCGCACCCCAGAGAACTGCTTAAGATCAAAACAGCTAAGGGATATTTTATCTTTGCGAATGAAAAAATAATCATATCAACATAATGAACTATTCTTACAGGATGGCACTTAATTTCTGCCATAAAGTTTAGTTTTATTACATAAAACTTTAGAATAACTCGTATAACGACTTTAAAGTTAAAGACCTCCCTACCCTATAGACTTGTATCTAAAAATCGATCCTAGGGCATTTAAACGCCTTTGGTGCCTATATGGAATTAGTAATCTAACACCCGAATTCTCCCCTTGTCGATGTCCCCGTTTTTGGATCCCGCCTCCCCTCGGAAACGTTAGCGTTAAACTCACCCAAAAAAAATCCCCCCTTGTTGAGGATCCCGATTTAGGTTTTTGGCATTTCTCCGAATAAGGATTTTCCGAGATTTTTAATTATTGCCTTAGCTTCTTCTGCAGCGGCTTTCTCTTCCTGAGTGCTTTCCGGTTCTTCCTCAGCCTTAGTTGAGATTGCTTGCTCTGACTGCATGATTGAATAGTAGCCTTTGGGAGCATCGAAATCGATTCCCTCCGAAAGAAGACCCATCAACATAGCTGTAGGCGTTTTTCTAAACGTCTGAGTTTTGTTTTTAACTGCATAAGCTACTCGTTTGATACTTTCTTGCACTTGAGCCGGATTTGTTTTTCCTGACTTAAATAATCTCCTAAGGTGATTTTCCCCAAATGGTTCTGTTAAGTCTCGGAGCGGTGCGCAATCAATTTCCTTCCAATCCCCCGGTAATTCGAATTTTGTAGTAGTAGTAGTTTTTGGGTCCCGCCCTTCTTTAAGACTACTACTACTAGAGAGAGTTGAACTAAGTTGTGCACTAACTTTGAACGAACTTTGAACTAGGTTTGAACTAAGTTTGAAGGTGCTTTCGCTTTGGTATATTTCTGAAAAAATATCCTTTTTAAGTGAATACTTAGTCCAGCCTCCTCTGCCATTTTTGAATTCTACTCTTTCCAAGACTGACTTTTTCTCAAGTCGTTGAATTGCAGATTGTGCAGCAAAAACAGTAGTTTGGCAATGTTCAGAGAGATACTGAATAGTGATCGAATTAGTAACTTCGCTACGGATCATTTTACATTGTTCATAGATAAACAGCGTAATGGCTTTTTGTAATCCCACAAGTTGTCCAAATGTCATTTTAGGACTAGATTTGCTCAAATCTTGAACTAAGTTTGAACTAAGTTGTGCACTAAGTTTGAACGAACTTTGAACTAAGTTTGAACTAACTTTGCCTCCACTTTGAACTAAGTTTGAACTAACTTTGTCTCCACTTGTTTTTTGCTGCGCATCGTTCTGACTACTAATAGATTTAGCAAAACCAAGTGTCGGCTCCAAATTGTCTAAGTTTTGAACCTCTTCATAGATTCTTCTTCGTCGACTTTTAATACTTTTCTCTGACGTCTTTTCCTCCACCGGAATATTCAAGTCCTGACCTACACCTTTAAGTTTTAATAACTCAAGAACACTGTTCGTCTTAGTCATCTAACTGTTACCTCAGACTTGTCCGCTAAATTGCTAAAGCCTAGGACATATCTGGAGTAGGTATCGTAATCCTCCCTAGCAGTGGTTCGCTTCATGGTCGCAAAAACGGTTTCTTTGTTCTTCGTAACCTTGGGCAATTCGGACGATGTCCTTATGAAACAAGGAAGAAGTGACTTCGAGTACGCTGGGTCCCGAGCTATCTCACTCAATGTCGTTAAAGATAACTTCTCTCTGCCGTCATAACGAGAGAATAGGATCTTAATATCTGGAATTGGAACATTGAATGTCTCGCAGACCGAGTGAATCTCATCAAAAGTCAGCTTTAAACCTCTTGTTGAGAAAATATCTGACCCCACAGGGACAACAATGGTATCTGAAGCGCATATAGTGCTTACGATTGCAGACCCAAGGCTTGGCGGACAATCAATTATAACCAGAGTGAAACCTAGCTTCTTCAGCTCTTTGCAAACAGACTGCACGGCTGTCTTTTGGTCAGCTGGCTTGGAAAGTGAGCTATCCAGGAGCCCATTATCGAGTGAGCTAGGAAGCACATACAAGTTCGTGTCCACCTTCACCAAGGCATCATTAACTGTCTTAGGCGAAGGCCAAATATCTATGAAAACCGGATCTTCATGACCAGGGATAATATTAAAGTTAAGACTGGCTGAACCTTGGCTATCTAGATCCAGAAGAGCAACTTTGTGTCCATACTGGGCGGCCCTAGTCGCTAGTGTCGTAGAGGCAGTTGTTTTGCCAATACCCCCACGAAGATTGAGGTGAGAAATGACCTTAAAACTGTAATCAACTCCCTCTTTCTCATTGAGATAAGCCCTAACTGAATCTGGTGGCAAACCAACCCTTCTGCCTGGTAAACTTACTGTATCAATCTCCTTGAATACCTTAGAAACCCACGCATTTGTTTTACCAATGGCTCCTGCGAGCTCAGTCGGCGTTAAGATGTATTTGGTATTTTTGTTAGACATAAGTCTCCTAGACAATGGTTAAACACAGTTTACCAAGAATGATAAACGATTAAACCGCTATGTCCAAGTATATATTAAGATTTGTTACAGATCTAAGCGGCTTCTGTTCGCGAATTGTGTGATTATCGTGATTAAAATCTGACCCAAAAATCGGACTTTACAATTGTACTACATTGTAGTACATATTTTTGATGGAAATCACCTGGGACGACGCCAAGGCTCAAAAAAATAGCAAAAAACATAAAGGTGTCACTTTTGAAGAAGCAACTGCTGTTTTTTTTGATGCCTTAGCCCAACAATTTACCGACCCTCATGAAGACGCAAACCGAATGGTCATTATTGGGATGGGAACAAAAAGAAGACTTCTGCTGGTCGTTTACGCAGAAATTTTAGATGAAAAAATCACGATCATTTCGGCAAGACTGCCGACTAAAAACGAAAGGAAATTTTATGAAGAAGGAATATAATTTAAAAAAAATGAAACGAGTCTCTAGAAAGCCTCTTAACCCTAAAACAACTAAAATCCTAAAAACTTTTAGAATTGATGCTGACCTTTTTCTCTGGCTCCAAAAATCAGCCGAAGAAGTAGGAATCCCTTATCAGACTTTGATGAATTCAAAGCTAAGGGCATTAATGAAGCAAGCTGACACTCCTTTGAAAGAGCAAATTAGAGAAATTGTAAAAGAAGAATTAAAAAAAGCTTCATGAGTACTCCTACCCCCTTAGTTACTTGCCAAAAATCGATTCTAGGGCATTTTAAGATGTCTAATGGGCACTTCTGAAGCTTCATCACTCGTAATCAGATATTCTTTTCAATCGCTCAATTCTCTCATTTAGGAATTTAAGTCCTCCAATCCGCCCCAAGAGGAACAAACCAACTCCCATAAAGAATCCTCCCGCCTGACGAACTCCTAGATTGATTTTTTGCGGGTGAGTGAAACGCTAACGTTTGAGGAGAGGGAGGAGCGGGAGGAGCGGGAACGGGGCAGGCTGACAAGGCAAAGAGGTCCGTATAAACTAAAATTTTTAGTCAAAAAGTACTACAATGAAAGTGCTCAAAAGTACTACAATAAGAACTACAATGGGTTGCAGTTAAGATTGTAGTATTTTTTTTAATTATATATTTGAAAATAAAGGTGTTTTGGTCGGCCATCCCTGGGGCAAAGTTTCCTGACCTCCCCCACTCTACGATTGAGGGAGGTCAGGAAATAAAACACCTTCGGGTTTTACCCCAGGGATGGCCGGACCAAACGAGAAAAAGACATAAAATTGGGATTGAAATGGAATCTAAAAAATCGGGAACGGGTACAAAAAAAAGAATCATAGGACCGATAAAGATAAATTGGTTTTGGTTCTCCAAACCTGATCTAGTGTGGCTATCCCCTGCTCAACTATCCATCTAATCGCTCTTAGATCTCGATTCGTAAGAAAGAACCTTTTCTTTGATTTCAGCTCTTTCTTCTTCTCCACGCTCTCCCATTCCACTACTTCCTTAATTTTTAACCTATCCAAACTCACTCTCTTCTCTTCGGTCCCCCGGCTGGTTTTCCTGACCACAGCCTCGTACCCATTTTGGGGTCGTAGAGAGGGTGTGGTCGGGGTACGGCAACGATTCGTGCGAAAACGGCATTTCGATGCTCAGCGTCGCTCCTATAAGTCCTGCTAGAGCCAATCATGGAGAGGGACTTTAAATTTTGCCGGTGCGTATTGCCTCATTTAGGAACCTTACCCAGCCATAGTTGTCACCGGTCTAACGGTTGGGGTGCCATAAATTGAAATGGGAGTCACCTTTAATAAATTGTTATCACTCGATTCAACTTTTGAACGCGC
>JBDSKY010000139.1:0-3465 GCA_039916675.1 Bdellovibrionia bacterium | reverse complement strand
TTCACCATGAATACGGTATGGCACTGATTTATAGGCTGGTTGTTTTGTGAGATTTCCACCGAACAAGAGCCGGGTTCCTATTTTTTTACTTTCAAGAAACGCAGTGATCATTTCCCGATTAATTCCTTTTTCGCAATGTAAGGCAAAGCCAAACCAACTTGGGACAGTGGATGGTGTGGGTTCGATCGGGGTTAATTTTCCTTTTAAAACTGCAGATGATTTAATCTGTTCATACAAATACTTCCAATTTCTTCGCCTTATGGCAATAAATCGTTCCGCCTTTTTAAGCTGGGATACTCCAAGGGCGGCTTGCATATCTGTCGCCTTTAGATTGTAACCAATATGAGTGTATGTATATTTGTGATCATATCCACAGGGTAGGGTGCCCAGCTGCCATTCGAAGCGCTTCCCGCAGGTATTGTCTTTTCCCGGGTCACACCAGCAATCTCGCCCCCAGTCCCTGATGCTTGCAGCAATTCGGCGAAATTGAGCCGATTTGCTCATCACCGCTCCTCCTTCTCCCATTGTTATATGGTGAGCAGGATAAAAACTAACGGTGGCAAATTCGCCAAAAGAACCTACGGGTGTGTTTTCGATGGTAGACCCTAATGCATCGCAGCAATCTTCAATAAGATAGAGTCCCTCTTTCTTACACCACTCCATTAGAACATCGGCCCGGTAGGGATTTCCCAGAGTGTGAGCTAGAACTACTGCTCGTGTTTTGGGAGTACGAGCTGCCATGATCGTTTCTGGAAGGGCATTGAGCGTCATCAGGTCCACGTCAACGAAAACAGGTGTCCAGCCGTTCTGTATAATAGGATTCACTGTGGTCGGAAACCCGGCAGCTACGGTAATAACCTCATCACCTTTTTCCAGAGGTCTGAGTTTCATTTTTGTTAACATAGGGGAGCCGAGAGAACTGATTGCCACCAAATTTGCGCTGGAGCCACTATTGACGAGAAGGGCTTCAACTTTTCGTCCGAAATAACCAGGAAGGGCAGATTCAAACTCTGCGCCAAAGCGACCAGTGGTTAACCACATATCCAGGGACGCGTCCACAAGTGAGACTAAATCCTCGCCATCGACGGATTTTTTGGTTGCAGGAATGTAGGTTTCGCCTGGAATAAAAGCAGATGCAGGGTAAGCCCCTTCATAAAAACTGCGGCAAAGTTTCTGAATCGTTAAACGTTGTTCTGTCAACTTTACGTTAGAATCTGGCATAGTTTTGATCTCCTTAGGGCTGTAAACTTATATTAAAGGTATATAAGGGAATTTGTAACTTATCTGATCCTATGTTAATTTTATTGAATGGTTAGAACTTCAACACAGGCTGCCTTTTGGAAACAACGTCGAGTTTTTATTACGGGCGCCACTGGATTATTGGGGTCGCACCTAACGCGTATTTTGTGTGAAAAAGGCGCGGAGGTTGTAGCTCTTGTAAGGGATGATGTGCCGGGTTCGTCGTTTTTTGACATACAAAAAAAAGTAGTGACAGTCCGAGGAGAGGTAGAGGACTTTTTTCTTCTTGAGAGGGTGCTCAATGAATACGAAATTGATACGGTTTTCCACTTGGCAGCTCAGACTATAGTTGGAACCGCAAATCAAAACCCGATCGGAACCTTTCGAGCCAATATTGGCGGAACTTGGAACATTTTAGAAGCAGCACGTCTTCATCAAAAGACCGTCAAACGAGTAATTATCGCTTCTTCTGACAAGGCTTATGGGAATTTAGGTGGTCAATCTTATGACGAAGCTTTTCCTCTGAGAGGGGAGCATCCATATGACGTCTCAAAAAGCTGCGCGGATCTCATCTCTCAGTCCTATTTTAAAACTTATGGTCTGCCGGTGGGTATCACCAGGTGTGGAAACTTTTTTGGTCCAGGCGATCTGAATTTCAATAGAATCATTCCTGGAACAATCAGAGACATCCTTCAGAAAAAGAACCCAATAATTCGGAGCGACGGTAACTTCATTCGTGATTATATTTATGTGGTGGACGGAGCTCTTGCGTATATTAAACTTGCTGAGGCTTTGACCGACGAATTAGGTAAAAATGTTTATGCTGGAGAGGCTTTCAACTTTTCCTATGGTTTACGATTAACCGTGCTGGAAGTCGTGAATAGGATTCAAGCATTAATAGGCGAGAAGAAAAAGAAGCCAATTATTCTTAACGAGGCAAGTAACGAAATTCGTGTTCAATCCTTAGATAGCTCGAAGGCGAAAAAATTGTTGGGCTGGAAACCAAAATTCGGTTTTGACCAGGGACTTGAATTGACAATAAATTGGTATAAACGCCGGTTTAAGATGGACAAGTTTTCATAAGCGAAATTCTGATAAAAAGTAATAAACTTCAATTAGAGGATGTGTGGTCCAGTAGAGATAGTAGGGCAATACGCTCATTAAATTAATTAATATTGAAAGGGAGATCAGGGACAAGATCCACTTGTTGTTGGTTAAGGGACTCCCACTCTGCGACTCAGAATGAATCATCGGAATAATGCCTATAAATAGAAGCGGCAAAGTTGCCACCAAATATCTAGGCCCATAACAGGTGTTTCCACTCCAGATGCTGAGGCTCGACATAAATACGATATAAGGAATTACCCCAACTAAACCCATGAAAGCTTCCTTCTTACCCATTTTCCAAAGCTTATACCAACCGTAGGGAAGGAGTATGGAGATGGGTGCAAAGAAAAGAAGGCCCCGGCTTGGCGAAAAAAGGTTCCCCGTTAGCCCAACTAAAGGATTAATATACTCCAGTTTATTGTAAGGGGCAAAAACGGAGCCGGTAATCCAATAGTTCTGAGCAAATAACCCCAACAGACTTAAAATTGGGCCGACCGCCATGCATCCTATGGATTTCAAATCCCGTCGAAATAACTTAATCGCAAAAACGGGCAATGCTAAAAGAGCAGCGGGGGGTTTCAGTGTCATTGCCAAGCCAAAAAAAAGTCCTGTTGCTCCTGCCCTCATCAAGGAAAGCTTGTCTTTTCGAATTACAAGGGCGTAGGCAATTGTCGCAAATGATGCAATGAAGGGCTCATTAAAGATCGTGCGCCCGTAAAGCCAAAGAGGGGTAGCTAAAAAAACGATAGCGGAGGCGAAGTTTGCGCTAGCTGCATTATTTGTAATGGAAATAAAAATTGAGCGCAGCGCGAGCAGCCCAACGAATGTCAACAACGTTGAAACAATAATCGAAACTGATTCAACTGCTCCTTGAAAATTTCTAAAGAAATAAGTAAAAGGTGCAAGCATGTAAGCGATAGCAACTGGATGCTGAGATTTCTCAACTTCAAGAGTTTCTGGAGGAATTGAGAGGTCGGATCGAGTTAGATAACTAGGAGAGCCATCAGCATTTACTTTCCATTTTGTTCCACCACCTTCGGCTAGAGAGTGCCAACCTCTAGGTTTACCATCCATATAAAGGTAGGTGTGATGATCCAGAGCGCTCCAGGCGAATCGTCT
>JBDSKY010000138.1:0-4311 GCA_039916675.1 Bdellovibrionia bacterium | reverse complement strand
AGGGAACTTCAGGGACTCGTTACCAAGCTGGAGCCGATTGATAAGAAACTGAGTCATGCTCTATTAGCACAACATGACTATCCTTTTGGGGATCCTCCTCATGCGATTGGAAAGCCTGATGTGAAGTATCCTCGAGTGACTGATCAAGAGAGAGAGTTCCTAGTAGCAAAGTATGGCAAGTCTTTTGAGAAAGCCCGAATCACCCCCAGGGGATGGATTCTTGGGGACGTTCTTAAGAAGGAGGACGGAAGTATCATGGTAAAAAATTGGGAGCAGGCGAAGGAAGAATGTAAAAAGAGAGGCACGGTTCTACCCCCAGATATAGAGTATGTAGCGATTAAAAGAGATTTTGGATCCGGCTCTCCTGAGGGTTACATTCCACAATTTTTACATAATTTAGATGACAAAGGAGAGTGGTCGTCGTCGTCTGACGATGGTGTCAAGGCCTGGTTCTTTCTTGGCCGCCTCGGCGGTCTAATCAACGGGGTCCACGACTCCTTCCACAAGGTCCGCTGTGCGGTGCTTGACCCTGCGGTGAAGGGTGCAGGTGTTTCTGCTATTCCTGAGTGAAGGGAATTATTTTAACATCCTTCAGTGCAACACCTGCGGCCTTAGCTAAACCTTCTTTAAGGTTTTTCGAAGTACTAAGGACCGAGACCGCTAGATTTGTTGGTTTTAGGAATAAACTTAACGCTGAATTCGTATTCGCCATTGTCACTTTTTCAATCTCAGTGCCGAAGGATTTTATGAATCCAGTTGGTAAATTAAGAGTCCTCTCCAATAGTTTATTTTCCACCCTCTTTTTTGGGGTGTTGTAGGTGAAGCCCGCACTATTCAATAGACTCGTCCTCGCGAAATTAAACTGTTTCTCGGTCAGGCCCTTTGTCTTTAAATCTGAGATCAGTTTTAAGGAATAAGATAGAGCGGCGACCGTATCTTTGGATGCGGGATAGAGATGCATATGCCATGACCGAGGCTGTAGTCCTTGTCGGAACGAACTATTGGCTCCGTAGCTCCATCCTCGCTTTACTCGAATTTCGTCGGTAAGTATGGCTGCGAATGAAGCCCCTCCGAATGCGTGGTTGCCTACATAGAGTGGGAAAAAATCTTTATCGGTCATTCTAATTCCTATTTGACCGATATGAATTTGAGTCTGGGTCCGATCAGGTTTATCGATTATCTGCAACTGTGTTGATGTCAGATCCTCTGGTTTATTTACAAGTTCCAAAGGGATGCCATCGGCAGGGTTGAGAGAATTTGCAACTGAGGTTGCCCAGTTGGAAATCTTCTCACGAGATGCATCGCCACTACCAATAACTAGTAGCGAATCCTGTCGGAATAATTTTTTGTAATTGGAGAGGATGTTCTCCTTGGTCAGGGATTGAATATCCGCGCTTTTACCCATAGGAGACTTTCCATAAGGGTGATTCTGGAAGAGGAACCGTATAAACTTGCGAGAGGCCAAGCTAGCGTCGTGGCCTAACTCCTCCTGGATTCCAGAAATGATCTCGGATTTCAATTTTACAATTTGATCCTCAGGGAAGTTCGGAGCAGTGATAATTTCAGACATTAGAGGTAAAAAATTATCTAACTGAGAGGATAGGACGGCGCCGCGAATGATCAGGGACTCAGCCCTGGCCTCTACTTCAATTCTTGCGCCCATTTGGTCGAGGATGAGGTCAATTTCCTTTTTGCTTTTAAATTGAGTCCCCCTTAAAAGCATTTCTCCTACGAAATTTGCGATACCTTCCTGTCCGGCAGGATCTGTGACCGATCCCCCCTTTATGGCCGCATTTATATATACGATGGGTAGGTTACTATCATTCTCGAAGTCGATCTCTACAGCATGAGCTATGAGTGGAGAAAGTAGGGATCCAATTAACAACCCGAGTCCGCCGAGTCCCCCGAGACCTAAGATGAGCAAATTTTTCACCTGCTTTTTCCTCCCTTTTGGATTCCTGAGATTACTGTCCGGTTGCGAGGAGTAAAATACTTTGCCGCTACTGCGCGAACCTGGATTGCAGTCACTTTCTGTATCTGTTCGTAATGTCGCAGTCCCGCGTGAAAATCTCCCTGGACTGCTTCATAGTGCCCCAGATAGGCCGCCTTGTCATAATTTGATCCTAGCCCTTCAAAAAACCCGAAGCTGATCTTATTTTTTGCAGTTTGGAGTTCTTCCTTAGAAACAGGAGTGTTTGCAAGTTTTTTGATTTCACGAAGAATGATGTTCTCCGCCTGGGTTGCCTTTTTATTCTTCTGCATGTTGGCGCCAATAATGAAAAGGGAAGGATCCTTATTGTCAAAATTACCGGCTTCAACCGTGGTCGCAATTCCGGCTTCCACTAGAGCTTGATCTAGGCGACTGCTCTTGCTACCGGCCAAGATATTCTGCAAAACGTCCAAGGCCCGCATATCAAAACTTTTGGCATTGGGGATATGATAGCCTATTAGAAGCTTTTCGACCTGAACGTTCAGTCGAAGGACCTTTCGTCTAGGCGCCATCTGGGGAGGTTCCTTCACGATAAATCGGGAGGGAGCCTGTTGAGGGGAAAGAGATCCATAGTATTGGTTAGCCAATGAAAGAATTTGTGAAGGATTCACGTCTCCGACAATAATAACAGTGGCGTGATTAGGGCTGTAGAAGCGTTGGTAAAAACTTTCTGCATTCTTTTCAGTCATTCCCTTGAGGTCTTTTTCGTATCCAATTATCGGCCAATGATAAGGGTGCCTTTTGAATGCTAAAGTAAATAACTCCTCATTTATGACACCATCTGGACTATTTTCAGTCCTAAAGCGGCGTTCGTTTTGGACAACCTCGCGCTCTGTGTTGAAGCCTTTCGTGTCAACGATAAGATTCACCATTCTGTCTGCCTCGAGCTTCATGATGAGTTCGATCTTATCTTTGGGTAGTTCCTGTACATAAGCTGTATAGTCGTGTGAGGTGAAGGCGTTCTCACCTACAACTCCTGCCTGCTCAAGGAGGCGATCAAATTCGCCTTCTTTTACGCTTTTGGTGCCTTTGAACATCATATGTTCGAAAAAGTGAGCTAGACCCGTATGTCCATGATCTTCGTCTCTCGAACCGACTCTAAACCACGTCTGATACGCGAAGGTCGGAGACGAGTGGTCTTCGACAACCAGTATTCGCAGGCCATTGTCCAAAACCTGGCTATTCACGATGAAATTTCCAATTAGAGCGGTGTTCTCCCATTTGTTTGCTCGCGATCCGTCTTTTTTTAATTTCAACGAGGTGCGCATGAGGTCACTTGTAGCCGGGTCACGTATTGAAGATTCAGGGAGTTGAGCTGTAGAACAACCGACCAAAAGGAATAAGAGACAGATGAGTTGAATATACATAAAGATATGTTCTCGCACATCTTAGGGGCAACAGGTAGAATAAATCATTATGAGTCCAGTTAAGGCACGGAACATTGTATTCCTATTGGTAACTTTAACCGCTTTGGCAGGGTTTGGTCTTAACCAGTTGAGGCGCTCGTCGATTTTTTTTATTCAGTCCATTGATGTAGTATGGCTCGACACAAATATAGGCTTAATTAGTCAGGGTATTGATGAGAACGAAGTGAAAAGGCGAATCGAAGTGCCGTTGGGAAAAATAGGGCTATTTGATTTCAGCGTTCAAGAGGCGGAAAAAAATCTTCTTTCTCACGAATGGATTCGAGGGGTGAAGGTGAAAAGGCGATTTCCCAGCTCGCTGGAAGTTCTAGTGGCCTTGCGCATGCCAAAGGCCTTGATTCAAACTTCGAAAGACACTCTGCGCTATTTGGATCAAGAGGGTGTTATTTTTGGACATCCTGATTTAAAGTCAATTGCAAATTTGCCAGTGTTTTTTGGGTTTCTGGGTCACCCAAGTGAAACTCGTCAGGCGATCACGTTTCTTGATCATTGGGAGTTATCACTGTTAGCTAAGTCTTCCGGTATTTCCTCAGTCTACTATGATTCGGAACGCGGCTTTCGAATACTGGTGAGTTATCCCTTTAAAATAGATGAAAAAAACCGGCTTCCTTCGACGAGAGTAGTAGATAATAAGTTTCGTACGATGATTGATTTAGGTCAAGAAATTGACGGGAAAGTAGATCAAAAGTTAGCTGCCTTATCTTCGGTTGTTAAATATTTAAGCGAGCATTCCATGCCTGTTCGCCAAATATGGGCTGAAGTTGATAAAAAGATAGTTGTCAAAACCGTGCATGGTTCTTAGTATTTAAGAGAGGTGCATTTTTTGCCTATAGCGCTGATTTAATCTGTCGGAATTGGGATTGTATAATAGAAGGGTAAAAATAAATTATGTTCGAT
>JBDSKY010000137.1:0-2537 GCA_039916675.1 Bdellovibrionia bacterium | reverse complement strand
CATACACACGGGAAAATTATTCTGGTCGCTTCTTCAAATTAATAAGGCATTTTAAACTCAAGGACAGGATATGGAAACTAGCCTCAATTTATCTAATATCATCGATGAAGATTCAGCAAACCCTTTGACTACAGCAGATTTTTATGGTCTGGGTAACCAATTGGTTAATCGTTAAGCCCTGCATCCGTATACATCTGATTTGATCAATGACGCAAAGTTAGGCACCAGACGAGGAGACGATAAAAACTGGAACTGCTGAGGGAAAGTATCGAAATTCACTTGAAGGAATTAAATCACTTTTAAACCGCAATTAAAGTTTTCGGGTAGTTTTAATTTCCTTTCTAAGTTTTAAGCGTAGCTGCCAATTCTTTTAGTTTATCTGGAATTTTATTAAGTGGTAAAACGAAATCCACACAATCTGCATCCTGTGCGCTGAGCGGCATGAAGTCCACTTCGGCAGATCCGTCCTGGGCAAAGGTTTTTCCTCCTTTGGCTTTGATGCGTTTGCAGCCTTCAGTCCCGTCGCCATCATATCCGGAAAGGACAATGCCGACAGCATGTTCGCCCATTGCCTCCGCCAGAGAAGTAAAAAATAAATCTACTTGTTTGTTCCTGCCAGTTCGTGGAGCGATTACTTTGAAGCGATGGTTTTCAATAAGAAGATCTGAGTCCGGAGGAATTACATAGACATGATTTGCAAGGATTGGCATTGCATCAGAAGCCACAACTACTGACATTTTCGTATGCCTCGACAGTATTAAAGCTAACTGACTAATAGCTGTAGGGTTCATGTGAGCAATAATAACAAAGGCCATCCCTGTATTAGATGGCAATGCATCCAGCAGAGCCTTATATGCGTTAAGTGCGCCGGCTGAACCACCAATACCTACAATGAATTTAGGTCGTATTTTTCCCATGGAGTAATATAACGTTATTCTTGATCCTTTTTGATTTCAGAGACATTTTTATCGGAATTCTTTCCGTCATTCACCCTTAACTTAGATTCAGGATCATTTGGCATCAATGCAATTCCATCATCACTCAAAGTAAATTTGTGGACATCACTATCATGGTCAGTGCCGCGGGACTTAACAATGAAAAGTTCACGGATGCGTTTTCTATCTTTATCATCTTCTACCATTCTCACAACGATCCAGGTATCAATCAAAGAGGAAACTCCGATTTCGCCACTTGTGTTACTTCGAGAGGTTGAAGAAACAAGACTTGTAAAAAACGTAGTGATACTCCTGGATTTAAAGAGATCAATCATGCGGGTAATCATCGATTCAACTTCACGCTGATCCCCCTCTCCAATAAGACTTGTCAGCGGATCTACGACCACAGCTTTTGGTTTAAAACTATCCACCAGCTTATAAACATTCAATAGATGCATCTCCAAACCCAAAAAGGAAGGCCTGAGAGCTACAATTTTTAAGAACCCCTTTTTCACCCATGGCGCAAGATCTATACCGATAGAACGCAGGTTTTGAATGAGCTGCCCTTCTGATTCTTCATAGGACAAGTAAAGACAGTTCTCCCCGCGTTTACAGCTTTCCAATGCGAATGCCGCTGCAAGACTTGTTTTTCCGCTGCCCGCAGTGCCCGAAGCCAGTATAGTGCTGCCTTTTGTATAACCCGAATGCCCCCTGAACAATTTGTCTAACGATGGGATTCCGGTCATAACCTTCTCTCTTGTGCCTGGTTGATCAAGCCCTGCTGACGTGATGGGGATTACTGAAAGCCCTTCGTTGTCGATAACGAATGGATATTCACTTGTTCCATGACTTGATCCCCGATATTTAATGACACGAATTCTGCGGGTGGCTATTTGGTCTCTGACCCTGTTATCCAGGAGAATGATACAATCGGAAATGTACTCTTCCAGACCATGACGTGTAAATGAACCGTTTTTTCCAGGCTCGCCTGTAACGACCGCCGTGACCTTTTTTTCTTTAAGCCATCGAAAAAGTCTTTTTATCTCTAAGCGAAGAATGCCAAGATCTGTAATGCCTGCAAAAAGGGATTCAAGGGAATCTAAAACAACTCGTTTGGCACCGATTGAATCAATGGCTTCTTCCAAACGAACGAATATTCCTTCAAGATTAAAGTCGATTTCCTGAATATCCTTGCGCGTCAAAACAACATTCTCGAGCACAATCTTTTTCTGCGAAACAAGGCCTGGCAAATCCATTTTGAGAGAAGCAACGTCTTTATAAAGTTCATCTTCCGTCTCTTCAAATGACATGAGAACCCCGGGCTCGTTATAATCGGTTGCACCCTTGATTAGAAAATCAATCCCCAGAAGTGTTTTTCCAGAGCCAGCATTTCCCGAAAGTAAGGTCGTGCCGTTTTTCGGAAGGCCGCCTTCGGTAATTTCGTCGAAACCTTTGATGCCTGTGGGGCTTTTGAGTAATTCACTATTCTTAGCGATAGTTTTTTTTTCGGTAGTTTTTGCCATAGGAGAGTCGTTTGTCAATTATTAAGGTCAGCTATGATTTAAAAATATCACAATCGAACTCGTTATAGGGTCAACTTCA
>JBDSKY010000136.1:0-7196 GCA_039916675.1 Bdellovibrionia bacterium | reverse complement strand
ATGAAACGATGCTGCGACTCCCTGTATGCCTACTCTCAGGACCTGTAAATTCATTTTTCCATTCCTCGAACCGTCGAAAGGCGGCTTCTTAAAAGATGATCGGCAAGGGTTATCGCAGCCATCGCCTCTACAATAGGCACGGCGCGGGGAACAACGCACGGATCATGACGTCCGCGACCTTGAATGGTAGTTTCCTCTCCTTGCTTATTTATACTTGCTTGAGGTTTCATGATTGTTGCTACCGGTTTAAAAGCTACTCGGAAGTAAATTTCCATTCCGTTGCTGATCCCACCTTGAATTCCACCAGAATGATTGGTGAGCGTACGGATGTTGCCGGCCTCTCTGGTAAAGGCGTCATTGTGTTCTGAGCCCCGAAGTTCTATTCCCTTGAATCCAGAGCCGTACTCAAATCCCTTGACCGCGTTAATGCTAAGCATGGCTTTACCTAAGTCAGCGTGTAGTCGATCAAATACTGGGTCGCCCAACCCGGGAGGGCAGCCTTGAATGCTAGCGGTAACGATGCCTCCGATAGTATCGCCTTCACTGCGAACCTTCTGAATCAATTCGATCATTTTTTCGGCGGCAACGGGATCGGGACATCGGACAAGATTCGAATTTGTTTGAGACAAATCCAGTTCGGTCCAAGGTTGAGTTAATCCAATTGAGCCCACTTGGGAAACAAAGGCATGAATAGAAATTCCAGAATGCCTGAGAAATAATTTGGCCACTGCGCCAGCGATCACGCGGGCTGCCGTTTCCCTGGCAGAGGATCTGCCTCCTCCCCGGTGATCACGGTTGCCGTATTTCATCTCATAGGTAAAATCTGCGTGGGAGGGACGAAACTGATCTTCTAAGTGATCATAGTCCCCAGGGCGGGCGTCTTTATTGGGGATCAGGGCGCAAAGTGGGGCACCGGTGGTTTTGCCTTCGAAAATTCCAGATACAAATTCCGGTTGGTCTGATTCTTGGCGTTGAGTGGTAATTTTAGATTGGCCTGGGCGTCTTCGATCGAGTTCCGCTTGAATAAAGTCATAATCAATCTCCAAGCCAGCCGGGCAACCGTCGATAACTACTCCTATACATTTTCCATGAGATTCGCCGAAAGTAGTTACTCGAAAGACTTGGCCGATCTGATTTCCTGGCATGGTTTTATTGCCCTTTCTTTTGTACCATTAATGGTTTTTTATTTAATAAGCTAGTATACAAGTCTCTCGGATATTTGGTCTGAAATTTCTTCTGGCGTCAGCGTGTCCGTGTCTACTTGGACCTGAGCTTGTAAATAAAAACTTTCCCTTTCCTTAAGTAGGGTCTCAATCTTGGCCTCTTGTTCGAGGTCTCCAAGGCTTGTTAATAGGGGCCTCACTTGGTTTTGGCTTTTGATCCGCTTGGCAATAGTTTCAGGCTTGGTTCTAAGATAGATGAGAGTTCCAACTTTCAGAATCAAAGACCGAATCTGTGGATTAAGGAGAGTACCGCCTCCTAACGCTAAAACTGTATTAGGTGATAAGAAATATTTCTTAAATTCTTTAAATTCAATCTCGCGGAAGACAGCTTCCCCCTTCTCCTCAAAAATTTGACCAATAGTTTTATTTTCTTTTGCTTCAATGACACGATCTAAATCCAAAAAATCTCGCGAAAGACGCTGAGAAAGAATTTTCCCGACTGTGGATTTTCCTGCTCCCATAAAACCAGTCAAAAAAATGGGCCGATTTCTCAAGAAATTAAGAAGAGGTGTTTTTTGAGCGTCCATATTAGGCACTGGCCCGAACCAAATTTTCCAGGCGGCTAACGCCTGCTCGACTAACATTTCGAGGCCCCCAACGGGAATTAGGCCGTATTGCTTGGCAATGTTTAAAAATGGAGTGTTTTCAGGGCGATAAATCAAGTCGAAAGCTACCGCTCCTTTTTCAATTCTGAAACCTGTCTTTTTTTGTTCCGCTGAGGTTTCTTCATCTGAAATTTTGGAGGTCTCCATTGCGGTAAAAACGCGGATAAACAAAGGAATGGAATAAAAAGCGTCGCGCTTGAGCAAGTCGGCACTCATTCCTAGTGGAGTGGCGTTGATTATTAAACTAAAGGAATCACCGGGCTCAAAATAGATAGAGGCGTCCTTGCCGGTTTCATCAGATCCTGAGACCGCTCTCCATTCAGTTGAAGGGAAGAATTGTTTCATTTGTTTCACGAGCTTCAAGGAACGTTCGGCAGTTCTATTGACTACGTCTACTTGCCCAAGTTTTAGCTCTCCGAGCGCATATAGAACCGCTCGAGCAGCTCCTCCCGCACCAAGGACCCAAGCTCTTTTACCAGATAAAGAACCCTTGTGATGGTTCTTTAAAGTCATTAGGATTCCACAAATATCAGTATTGTATCCAGTAAGCTTGCCCTGGCTTTTATGGATAACATTGGACGCTCCCGTGACGCGCACTTCGGGAGATAGTTCGTCCAGATGATCGATTACCAATTCTTTGTGCGGAATCGTCACATTCAAGCCCACCATTTCAGAATCATTCCTAAAGTTCTGAATGAATTGAGGCAGTTCCGTTGCATCCACTTCCTGGGATGAATACTGAAAGTTCTGCTCATGTGAGAGAAACGTGAAAATCGCCGGTGAAAGCGAATGCCCGATTGGCTTACCGATAACAGCGGCCTTGCTCATTGGGTCAACTCTCGTAGTGTTTTATAAAATTCGGGGTAAGAAACTCCTACGCACTCCGCATCTTCTATTTCGGTTACACCATTCGCCACCATTCCAGCCACGCTAAAGGCCATGGCAATCCGGTGGTCTTTCTGAGTTTTAATCCGGGCACCCTGTAATCTCTGAGGTCCTTCAATTCTAAACCCGTCGGCTCGGACCTCTACTTCAACGCCCATTACACGAAGATTAGAAGCTAGCGCTTCCAATCGGTCACTCTCTTTAACTCGAAGTTCTTCTGCACCTTCTACTTCAGTTACGCCTTGGGCCTGGCTGGCTAAAACTGCCAGTACAGGTAATTCATCCACTAAAGAAGGAATTTCTTCCTTTAGGATTCGAGTCCCTTTGAGAGGAGCCGAGCGAACTTCAATTGTCCCGACGGGTTCTGGGTTCTCACCAGTGATTTTGATTTTTAGGTCAGCTCCCATTCTTTCTAATACTCGAACAAAACCTAACCGAGTCGGATTTAAGGAGACTTTCTCCAATTTAAGCTCAGCACCAGGAATAAGACTTGCTGCCGCTAGCCAAAAAGCAGCCGTGGAAGGGTCCCCGGGAACTTGAACTGCGTTGGGTCGTAAAGATTGTTCTCCAGGAATTCGGATTTCCGTATTGTTGGATTCTATTCTGATGCCAAAATGTGCCAGCATCCTTTCGGTGTGATCTCGGCTATGAATTTTTCCCCGGAGTACTGTAGTCCCACGGGCCGAGAGAGCTGCAATGATGAGTGCGGTTTTCAGTTGCGCACTGGCCACCGGTAAAGAATATTCCACGGCTTGCAAGGAGCCTCCGGCGACAGTCATGGGTGCAAAGTCCTCCCGAGTTAAAGTTATTTTCGCTCCCATTTTTATTAAAGGCTCTGCGATTCGTTTCATAGGACGCTGAACTAGAGAGCTGTCTCCGGTAAGTGTGGCTTGGATCGCTAGGCCTGAGATTAAACCCATGAGCAACCGGATCGTTGTTCCGGAATTGCCGCAGTCCAGATCAGAGGAAGGATGAGTCCAACTTCTATTTCCCATTCCTTCGACCCAAGTACGGTTACCTGATTGGCGGATTTTGACCCCAAGTTGGCTCAGGCATCTTGCAGTGGATTGAACGTCCGCGCTTTCAAGGAGGTCCAAAATTTCTATTGTTCCTTCGCAAAGGGCGCCGAAGATCAGGGATCGATGGGAGATCGATTTGTCACCCGGAATTTTAGGGTTTCCTTTGAACCGAGAACAGCTTTTTACTATTTCGATCATACTCTACTCCTTCGCTCTACGACCTTCGCATTCAAGATCTATGCTACTTTTTTAGTCTTCGTTTTCGAGCGACATGGGCAATGCCTGCGGAGTTCAATTCTAGATCCATTTTTATAAGATCCCATGACTCAGTCAATCCACGTTGGGTAAGCAGATCCTGGAAATATGGGTTGAGGCGTTTTTGACAAAACGCTTCTAAGGCTGAGTCGGGTTCATTGCTTTCGGTAGCGGAGATTAAAAGATTCTCGCTGAAATCTAAGTGGGTAAGTAATTGAGCAGCAGCTTGCTCTAGATTGCCGATAGCCCCATAGTGGGTAAGGAACGCCTGTTTTGCGCCTGAATCTAGGATCTTCTGAATGCTCAGTCTAGCTTCAACCGGGTTAAAATCGGTGGGGCTGGTAGATGGAAAAATGAATAGGCCATTTTTCTGAAGCTGGGGATACGCTAATCCGAAAGAGTCTCCAGTAAACATTCCACTGCTTTCTGAATCGGAAATACAGAAATGATGATTGGCATGGCCTCTCGTATAGATGAATTTGAGTGATCTTGAGCCAAACTGGAGAACTTCTTGGTCTTGCATGACCCTAACTCGCGAGGCGTCAATTGGGAGAATATCTCCATACAAGGTTTCAAAAGCGCTGACACCATAAACCTGCTTCGCGCTCGTGACGAGTTTAGTTGGATCGATTAGATGGGGAGCTGCCCTTGGATGGGCTAGTACCGTTGCGTTAGGGCAGGCTTCCAAAAGCTTGGAAGTTCCACCTGCGTGATCTAAATGGATATGGGTTACAATTAGATATTCGACTTGCTCCGGTTGCAATCCCGTTTCCTTCAGCGCTTGAAGAAGGCGGGGAGTGGCATGGGTCGTATTGTTTTCTATGAATAACGCTCGGTCTGATTCCGCAATTAAATAGGCCGCAGCGAAACTAGGCACTATATAATTGCAGTCAATTGTAATGGGCATTCTCATAGAAATCCTCAGCTTTCTTAGTCTCTTCTAGCTTTAACTTCCGTCCAAATCCGATCCCACAAGGCCAAGGATTCGCCTAAGTCCTCGATCATTTCACATTTTGCCAGGCTCGCAGGAGAGGGGAATAACATAGTGTCATTCTGAAGCTCTTTGGGAAGCAAGGCGAATGCCAGCTTATTAGCAGGAGCGACTAAGATATTGGTCACAGTGGAAACATTAGCTTTAGCATCTATGAGAAAATTAATAAATTCGTGCGCTTCCTTTATATTCCGGGCGCCCTTAGGTATTACCAAATTGTCAATCCAGAGAGTGCTACCTTCCTCGGGGACGAGATAATCTATTTTTCCCCCTGTCGTTCGTCGAGCTTGAAGAGCATCACTCATGTAGACGTGAGCAACCGCAATCTCCCCGTTAATCAGTGGCATCTTGGGTTCTGAAGTGAAGGCCTTGATGCGGCTTCGCGTCTTAAGGAGTAATTCCTTGGCTTTCGTCAGCTCTTCTGGATTCTTTGAATTTAAACTATAACCTTGAGCTTTGAGAGCTGCTCCGAGGACCTCGCGTGCATCGTCTAAAAGTGAAAGCTTCCCTGCAAGATCAGGCTTCTCAAAAAGGTCTTTCCAACCTTTAACGCTACCTGAGTAAAGGGCACGATTGATTGCGATCCCAGTGGTTCCCCAATTGTAGGGGACGGAGTATGTATTTTCAGGATCATAAGGTTTTTTTAAGAATTTAGAATCAAGGGCTTTTGAGTTGGGGAGCTGTGAGAAATCCAGTTCTTGTAATAGCGCTAATTTTCTCATTACAAAAATCATATAGTCAGACGGAACTGCTACATCATACCCGGAAGCTCCGGCCTGAAGTTTGGCTAGAAGTTCTTCATTAGAAGAGTAGTTAGAAATTTGAATTTTTATTCCGGTTTTCTTCTCAAAGGACGCAAACAAGTCGGGTGATAGGTAATTGGACCAAATCGCCAAATTGACGACTCGGACTGCGGGGGCAGATTGGGTGCCTGCAGGGTCCGTGGTGTTTTTTTGAGTGCAGTGGGTGGCTATGAGCGCAAAAGCAGAAAGAGCTACTAGGCTCCCAGCTCGTAAAATAGATAATCGCATTATGCCGCATTACAACGGTATGGCTCTGAGGAAAAGGGAAAACACGGAGAGCTGAAAGTTTCACGATGAACCAAGTGACTTAGAATAGCGCATCGCGTTTAAGTGAGTCTTCGCTTTCCTAAACCCCAAATGCTCCAAGTGCTAGGTTGTAATGCCGAATTGCTTGCTCAGATGATTCAAATGAACCTTTATTGGGACCGATTTCCTCATCTTTGAGCAAATATTGATAGTCACTGTTCAAAATAAAAATAATAAATGACGATCGAGTATTTTCCCCATTTAGAAGGGAAATAGCAAAAGCACGCATTTTTCTCTTCGTTAACATTTGAAAATCCTGCTGGTGCTTGAATAATTCCATTTCTGAAAGCAGCAAAGCAACGGCTGAACATCGGATCAAATTGCATGCGAAATGATTGAATCAAAATTTTATGTTCGGAGTCTAAATTCAATGCTGTTGAGCGAGCCAATCCTCGATCAATATCATAACCAAATAAGCCAAACCAAAGGCCAAGTGATTTGAGCATTTGTGCGCTGAGATCTCCCTGAATGGCAAAACGCTCAATTCGATCATGGAGTTCAGGGGAAAACTAAGCACGCTACAGAAATTGGAATCGTCAGTTCTCAGATCAAAAAGAACTGGGGATTCACCGAAGCCTTTGGTTACGAAACAAAGTTGAATCGTGAGAACCTTGGTCTATCCAAAAAGAGCCGTCCGGGCGCAGGTTCGACTTTTATTGTCGAGCTCCCGTTGAGCCAGGTGGAGACCAGATAGAAATCAGATTTGGGACATTTGGGATTTAGGAAGCGAAGATCTCTAAGTGGCAACCTTACGAACTAATTTCAAATTCTGAATGGGAATTTGATCTCTAATAAAAAGCCGCTCGAAAAGAGTGACATCCGGAATCTGGAGTTTGTGTGGCTCAGGGTGGTTTTTATGCAAATCTCTGGAAAGCTCGAGGACTTCCCAAAGTTCAGGAACTTCAGCTACTGCCTTCAACATCCATTCAAAATAATCGGGATGATCGGTTTTGATATGAAAAATTCCGCCGAGCTTCACCGTCTTCGACAGATCACGGAGCGTTTCTGCCGTTATGAAACGATTTTTCCAATGAGCTTTTTTGGGCCATGGATCAGGGAAGAAAAGATAGAGTCTGTCGATCTCACCCGCCTGAAACATATAGGGAAGG
>JBDSKY010000135.1:0-4885 GCA_039916675.1 Bdellovibrionia bacterium | reverse complement strand
GCTACTTCCCACCTCAGTGAAGCGATATTAGATAGGTTTGAATTAGTGGTTTTGGACTATCAAGATGAAGCTGAGGAGACCGCGATTGTGCAGGATCGACTTAAGCTCCAAAGCGGATTGGGTTCCCATGCAGAACTTCTTCCGTTGGCAGCGGTGCGGCTGGCTCGCTACACTCGGACGAATGTACGTGTGAAGAGAGGAGCTTCGGTTAGAGCTGCACTCAGCGTGGCGGAGATCGGTGCCGTGTTAATGCAATCGGGGAAGCATGGTTTTAGAGAAGCGTTTTTGATGGCAGCTTTGATGGCCCTGCCCACTCGAATCGAAATTGAACGTGAAGCTGAATCAGAGCTGTCGTTTCGACATGAAGTGGAAAGTCTAATTACTGAATGGGTAAAGGATATTCTGGATAACCTGAGTATTCAATCTGACATGAGTACTCAAAGTCAAATTGCAGACAGGAATCTAAAAAAAAAGACCTGAGCACTTCGACGACGGACCAAGCCAATCCTCGGATGCAGCAGTACAAAAGTATCTTTCGTAAGCCCCAGGCTTCGCAGCCAACCCAGGCAAAAGTAGAGACGATGTTTGTACCTCCAGAGACATTTGGAGCTTCCTCGGCATCAGAGCCCTCTGATGAAGCTTTAGATATGCAAAATGCTAGCGCTTGGGATGTGGCGGTTCGGTACCATGAATTTAAATCCAAGCTGACTTCGCAGGCACTCGTTAAAAAATTACGTGAAATTTCTGTAGCCGCAGTTTTAGAACGCGCTCAAGAAGTCTTGGGCTCAGTAGTGCATCCTGTGGAAGTCAGGTCTGCTCCTCTCAGTGATTTACCGGCTCAAGCTGACCAGCCGGATTTTGATCTAGACGAGACTTTGGAAAATTCACCTTTAGCAATAGCAAGTGTCACAGAAGCTTTCCATTCAGACTATCCGATTACTGATCAAGACATTTGGATGACGTATAATGTCCATCGGCGGCAACCCATCATTTTAAGCGTTGATACGAGCTTATCAATGACGGGGGATAAACTTGCCCTCACAGCCGTCGCACTGGCGGTTGTACTTTTGCAGTTTCCTGATGACTTAATTGGAATAGTTGCTTTTGAGAATGAAGCAAAAATCCTTAAAAACCCTGAGGAAAACATTTCAATTGCTCAGTTAGTTGAGAGATTTTTAGATGTTCCTGCACAAGGATACACCCATCTGGAAGATGGGTTAAAAATGTCCTTGAAATTGATCCAACGAGTTAAAGCAGCCGGCAGCGGTAGACCTTCCTCGACGGTCTTGCTTACAGATGGGAAATACACTGCGGGGCGAGATCCCGCCTACTTGGCGCCACGGTTTCCTCATCTAGTAGTGATTAAAATGGGAACGGAACGAGCCAGTCTAGGATTGTGTAAAGACTTGGCAAAAAAAGGACGAGGAGTTCTTAGAGAAATGGGAGAACTCGAAACGTTGCCCATAATCATGTACGGAGTCGTTAAGGACATATTGCGGGGCCGATCGGTCCTATGATAGGCTGACCACTAGAGGGAGAATCGAATGCTGGATGATTATAAGATGAAAGGCAAAACCACTCGAATCGAAGTAGAGATCGAGGATGAAGTTGCTGAAAAACTCATTCGGATGGAGAAGCATACGAAGTTATCAAAAGCTGAGATCGCCAACACGGCGCTAAAGCGGTTTATTTCGGCACACAAGGATTTTCTCCCGGCAGCAGATTCAGCTGCTAAACTTGCCAAAGTTTAAGCCAAGCCACCTTTATTAGTAAATTTGTTACATCTGACCCTGCCCAAGTCCTTTGCCAAAGAAGGCTGCATGGTACTTCACGGATTTTTTCGAGCTAGAATCCTCGAGGCTTCCCCTGTCATTTTACACCCCGCCAAAAATTTAACTTTGTTAAGATTTTAGTCTATTTCTGCGCTCTTTTTTTATGAATTAATCCCTGGAAATCTCAAGTGAGCTCGCTAACCTTCTAAAACCATAAGCTATTTATATTTATAAATTAATAAACTAGATAATATTACTCTATCCTTGTTTAATTAATTCATAAATGCAACAATTGTTGTCAAGTACTGCCCCAGATATTCCGACTAGAGTATGTGGGTAACTGAATTAGCGGTAAGTAACTGTTGTATGTGTAATGAATTGAGGATCAATTGAAGACACTTAATTTTAGTAAATATATAAAAAATATTGAAGGAAGCAATTGGCAAAATTTTGCCTTTCCGAATTTGATAATTTTATTGCTTACTTTCTCTAATATCGCGACAGCAACCGATTTGTCCCAATCATTTACTTATCAGGGGCGATTTTATAATGCTGCCGGAACGGCTCCTCTTGGCGATGTAGTTGATCTACTTCTCGATGTGTACGACCCTAGTGGGACTTGTCTCCTTTACGAAGAATCGCAGATCAATATTGATTTAACAGGCACAAATGGTCTATTTGCGGTCCAAGTAGGTTCTAGTGTAGGTGACGCCAAAAGAACGGCTTCCGATCCTGGGCTGGCAATGGCAAAGGTTTTTGCTAATTCGTCCGCTCCTCTACGAACTGCCTCAGTTAATTGCTCAAGTGGATACACTCCGACTGCGGCTGATTCTCGCTTTCTAAGAGTAACAGTGACTCCTCATTCCACTTTGGTTCCATCTACACTGGTACCAGACCAATTAATTGGTTCCCAAGCATCTTCTTTAGTGGCTCAGACTTTAGGGGGTTTAGATCATACAAGTTTTATCCAGGCTGCAGCAGGTGTAGCCAATCAAGGTGGCGTTTCATTAAATAGCTTAAAGACTCTTACAGGGGGAAGCAGTACCGACGCCTCTGCATTACATAACCATGATTCACTTTATATTAGGGCGAGTGGCGGGAGCACCGATTTAGGGGGTGGCACTGCCTTCACAACTGGAAGCTTTGGCGTGGGCACAGCGGTTCCCACAGCTGATATTGGTTTAGGCGGAACGATTGCTCGTACAATTCAAGTAGAACGAAATACTGTTGCCGGGAGTGCTGGCAATAATTTAGTTTTGGCTGCTGGGGGAGCCGCAAGTGGCGGCACCGATCAAAGCGGCGGAAATTTGATTTTATCCTCCGGCGTAGCAACTGGAGCAGGAGGCTCTGCAATTCAGTTCAATACCGCGTCAGCGGGGGCTGCTGGAAGTTTGGATCGCGCGCCTTCGTCTAAGATGACTTTAACTTCTGATGGACGCTTGGGTGTAGGGACACAAACTCCAGGTGCTCAGGTTGAGATTAACGCCTCAAGTGCTTCTACAAAAGGACAGATTATTAAAGGAGCGTCATCTCAAACCGGTAATCTTTTAGAACTTCAAAATAACACGGGTGGGGTCCTTTCCTTTTTTGATGCTGCTGGAAATTTGAACTTGCCTGGTGATCCGACTTCAAATATGCAGGCTGCGACCAAGCAATATGTTCAAGCTGCATTGAGTAGCGGTTCAGTCTCTAGTTTTAATACTCGAAGCGGAGCTGTAAGTTTAACAGCGGGCGATGTCTCAACAGCTTTAGGATATGATCCTGTGGATCGCGCTGGTGATACCTTGACGGGAGCTTTAGTCCTCGCTGCTGATCCGACTTCAAACTTGGGTGCAGCTACTAAGCAATACGTCACTACAATGGTTGGCACTAAACAACCGGCTGGTAATTATGTTACCGCTCTTACAGGAGATATCAGTGCCTCCGGTCCTGGAAGTGCGGCCGCGGTTGTAAATTCAGTGGGTGGTTCTACGGCCTTGGCGGTTAACACTGCAACAGGTTTGGCAAATGGCGCGACGAATACCAATACTGTAAGTACTTTAGTTAAAAGAGATGCTTCTGGAAACTTCGCAGCCGGATCTGTCACCGCTGACTTAATCGGAAATGTAACTGGAAGTTTGATAGGAAATGTCACAGGCGCTGCATCTTCAAATATTTTAAAAGCTGGCGACTCAATGTCTGGATTGCTAGTATTGTCTGCTGATCCCAGTGGGGCTCTTGGTGCGGCAACTAAGCAATATGTGGATACCAAGCAAGCCAACCTTGGATTCACACCTGTCAACCGGGCAGGTGATACCTTGACGGGAAATCTCCGATTCGCTGCTACAACAACTTTAGGTCTGGGTTCTTATTCTAATGGCCAAGAGTCAACTCTCATTGGAAGCCTCTCTGCTGCGGACATCGGAATGACTTGGTACAATACCAATAGTAACTTTATTAAATATTGGAATGGTACTATAGCTCAGACTCTAGGAGTGAGTGGTACAGGACTGACTTCGCTGAATGGTTTAACAGGGACCACTCAAACTTTTGCAAACGGTGCGGCAGGGACTTCTCCCGCATTTAATAGTTCAGGTACTGCCCATACTTTAAATATTCCACTAGCTTCTGCGGGAGGCTCCGTTACGGCCGGATTAATTTCGAATGCGGATTATGTTTCCTTTAATAGTAAGCAGGGGGCTCTGGGTTATGCTCCTGTGAGTAGAGCCGGCGATAGTTTGTCTGGCGACCTCGTGTTAGCTGGGAATCCTGCTGCACTTTTAAGCGCAACCTCTAAACAATACGTGGACACGGGTCTGGCAGGAAAGCAAGCTAGTGGAAGTTATCTCTCCACCCTCACTGGAGATGTCACCGCCTCAGGCAATGGCAGTGTTCCAGCAACCGTGGCTTTAGTGGGTGGTTCAACTGCAGCTAATGTAAACACTGCAACAATTGCCGCCAATTCAGCCACTAGTTTGAATACCGTTAGCAAGATAGTAGCTAGAGATCCTTCTGGGAATTTCAGTGCTGGCACAATAACTGGGGCTTTGGCGGGTGCAGCGTCGTCAAACGTCTTAAAGTCCGGCGATGCCATGAGTGGCGCTTTGACCCTTCCAACTAACGGTTTAATCGCT
>JBDSKY010000134.1:0-9442 GCA_039916675.1 Bdellovibrionia bacterium | reverse complement strand
ATGGACATTGTCATGCCGAAGATGAGCGGGTTGGACGCCACAAAAAGTATCCTGAAACTTGATAAAAATGCAAAAGTTGTCATTATCTCAGCCATGGGCCAAGAAAATCTAGTGATGGAGGCAATCGCAGTGGGCGCCCGCGATTACATATTAAAACCCTTTAGCGCTGAGGAGGTCTTAAAAACCGTAGAGCGCGCCCTACTGGGTGAGCAATACATGTTGAATCGCACTTCGGCTAAAACTACTTAAGTCAAAATATGATGACACCCGAACAGGACAATTTTGAACAACTCTCCGAGGCTCTCCCTTCTTCTTTTAATTTTTATCACTTAGGCAAAGTAGAGCTTCAACCTGACTTACGAAATCCAGTCTATGGTTCATTCGATGCCGCTGGAGATTTACCTTGTGGAATTGGCTTCTACATTCAAGGTGATCTCAATGCAACGCTAGTCATTCTTTTGGAAAAAAATCTAGACCTTTCCATTTATTCCGAACTTGGCAACATTTTAGCCAGCAAAATAACAAATCAACTTTACGTAGACCGGCAGCTGCAATTAACGATTAGTCCGCCCCAACCTCTTTCAGAATATCAACTTGTCAATGTTCTGAAAAACAAACTTTCTACTATCCGTAAGATTTATATTCATCGATACGAAAACCAAATAGTTTATTTAGAAACTTTACTCGTGCCTCGTCGTTTGGAGGGAATTGGAAATGCTTAAAGGAATCGGCTATCTTATTAGACTAGCACTATTTTCTGTCTTCATCTTGGTCCTCGGAAACTCAGTCCACTGGGAAGGCAAGACCATCTCAGACCAAGTAAAACTTCGAATGTCCCATGCCGAAAGGTCAGAAGTGTATGGATCAGTTCGAAGCTGGGCCGAGAAGCTCACCCTAGACGCTACGCGCAACGCAATAAAGAGAGTTGACCGCGTGACCGTGGAAGAAATTCGCCCTTCCGAAAGGCAAAAACTAAAAGCCTTGATTCGAGAATTAAATAATTCTCATAATTAATAAAAAAAAGGGCAGTTCGCGTGATCACCGATTGGAGATGATCACTCGAACTGCCCTCTACAACTTACGTACCGAACTCAATTTAGCCATGTATTCTAAGAATATTGAAACTCAGACCTACTGACTAATTATCTGGCAATCCCGGCTTTGCTAGATCCACGGGATGCTGGAGCTGAAACAGCTGATATGCCGACATTTCTTACTTCTTTCGAAACATTGCCGCGTGCAAATTCACATTTAAAGCTACCAGAAGAAATTTCAGATAACTTCTCTTCACCTAAGTGGATAGCAAACTGTGCAGTTGAAGCAGATGCTACGGCCATTAAAGACAAATTCAATACTACAGCCATCAATATATTTTTTTTCATACTAATCTCTTTCCTTCTCTATTTTATTTACTATTCGAGCTTTCTCAAGCTCCCAGTGTTGAGCTCTCACACTCAAGCACCGTTCGGGACTATGTAATGCAACGCCAATGCCAATCGAATACTGATACGCTCGTATTTTTAAATAGGTGAAATTAAAGAACCTTTAAACCTGAAATAAACCAAATCGAACTCTGCGGCAAAACAATAAACAGTCACTTGTTGAAAGTTTAGACACTAAACTAAAAAAGGGTAGTTCGCGCGATCATCTCTGTTGGAGATGACCTCTCGAACTACCCTTTACGATTACGTACTGCAGCCACTTACGTACAACAACTTTGCATATTCTGATCTGCACATTTCATTAACGTTCAACCGTGCATTCTAGGAATATTAATACTTAGCTAATGATTATCGGGCGAGGCCGGCTTTGCTAGATCCGCGAGCTGCTGGAGCTGAAACAGCCGAAATACCGACATTTCTTACATCTTTTGAAACATTGCCGCGTGCAAATTCGCATTTATAACTACCAGAAGTAATTTCAGATAGCTTCTGTTCACCCAAATGAATGGCATAAGGTGCGTTTGAAGCAGATGCTACAGCCATTACAGACAAATTCAATACTACAGCCATCAATATATTTTTTTTCATACTAATCTCGTTCCTTCTCTTCTACATTTACTAATTCGAGCTTTCTCAAAGCTCCCAATACTTCAGACTCTCACATCTTCGTACCGGTCGAGACTAGGTAATGCAACGGCGGTGCCAGCCGAATACCGCCTTAACACACCCTATTTAAATGTATGAAATTAAATAGCTTTTTAACTTGAAAGCCAAAAGACCGAAGCAGTACCGTAAAAAAACTAAACAATAGATTGTATAAAAACTAGACACCTACTAAAAGTTAAGTCACCTAGAATCGAGTGCGAGTGTACATTAACCTTGCCCAGGCATTACAGCAGAGCCATAGGCGAGCCCCGGCCAAAGTGCTGTGGAGCCTTTGGAGCAGCTTTAGGCCCCCTTCCTAAGGTCCTGGGCTTTTAGGACCTAGACCAAAAAAAAGCCCGATCCAGATGGACCGGGCTAAAATAAAATAATGTCTTAAATATCAATTATTTTACAGAGTCTTTGAATTCACGACCTGGACGAAACTTTGGCACAGTCATAGCTGGAATTTTAATTTCCTTGCCAGTCTGAGGATTACGGCCGATACGAGCCTTACGCTTTGTCTTTGTGAAAGTCCCAAAGCCAATCAAGGTCACATCTTCACCCTTTTTTACACTTTTCTTGATTGTATCAAGTGCAGTGTTTAGAACGGTTTCTGCATCTACCTTGGTTGTCTTAGCGTTTTTTGCCACTGCTTCGATTAATTGAGCTTTATTCATCTGTCTATCTCCTTAACAAGTTGTCTGACTAAGGACCCGCTCACCTTTTCTAAAACTTTATGCGACCTCTTATCGAGGCCCTGAGTGGCAAGCTAAGCCTAACAGGTTGAGATGATGACTAAAACTATGCGTGCTGTCAACGGTCGTTTTATCAAATACTCAATTTTCTCGTACAATTCTTAGCTTCTTAATAACTAGCTCTTCGCGAGGCCTATCCATTGGGCCGGTGACTGCCTTGCCAAGATCCTGTAATACACTTTCGCCTTTAACTAACTCACCAAAAACCGCGTGTTTGCCGTCCAGCCAAGGTGTTGGGATGAGAGTAATAAAGAACTGACTGCCATTCGTGTTGGGACCTGAATTGGCCATAGACAAGATCCCAGGACCCTTATGTTTCAGTGAGGGATCGAATTCATCTTTAAAACGGTAACCTGGACCGCCGGTCCCTTGGCCTAAACGATCTCCACCTTGAATCATGAAATTTTTGATTATTCGATGAAAAACTGTTCCATCATAAAATGGTTCATTAGATTTTTTATTGGTCTTAGGGTCGACGTATTCTTTCTCCCCAGTGGCCAATCCCACAAAATTCTTAACCGTCTCTGGAACTTTTTGCTCTTCGAGACGACAAATCATTTCTCCTAATGTGGTCTCAAACACAGCATAGAGACCCTTGCCTAAACCTAAATTTTCTTCCGCTATAGTCGCCATAAATAAACTCCTTATTGATCGACCGGTATCATGAATCCTAAGCGGTCTCAAGGATTCACGAGTTGAGGATCTATTGTTTTGCTAGGCGACTGAGCAGGACCTTTAACATAGTGGCGTTCGACGCATGGGCAATCGTTTTGAACGCTTCACGGGCGGTCACCCATTGGTACTCAACATGCTCTTTTGGATCTATCTTCACAGCAGGAAGGGTTCCAGAATCATCTAGAGCTTTAATGGGAAGCGAGAAACCATGCTCCGTAAACAGATGGCCCCGACTCTCAAATTCAAATTCATAAAAAAGGGGCTCTGGTGCTTCTTTATAAACAATTCCCGTCTCCTCTTGAGCCTCTCGCAATGCCGCCTCCGCTAGATTTTCTTCTTTTTCAACCCCTCCAGTGATAGGCTGCCAGAACCCTCCTCGGTCGGGGCGGGTTTTCAAGATAAGAAAAAAATAGACTAAGGTCTTCGGGTTGCGAAGATAGACCCAGACCTGCACTTTTCGTTTAGACATGCTCTCAACCTAAGCTAATATTGGTCCAGGTTCAATCATTAGCGCAAAAACATGCGTTAGAGATCAGACGACCTGCCATCCTTTCCTATAAGTGTAATTTCTTGAACCGTTCGAGCTTTTGAGATACTTAATACCTAGCCTACCTGTTTAGATCCTGTGCCGATGTAGCTCAGATGGTAGAGCAACGCTTTCGTAAAGCGTAGGTCTCCGGTTCGATTCCGGACATCGGCTCCAGTTTAAAACTGCTAAAAGATCTCACCGCTCCAGAGTTTTTTTAAAAACGTTTCATAAAATAGGAAGTTGATTCCATCATGTTTGCCTTCCTCATGACTGAGAGAAACCAAATAGTAATTGGAAATCAGTTGTTCTTCCTTGAGTTTTTTTAAGCCACTAAAATAAGAATCTTTTATCCTTTCAGAACTTTTAATTTCAATGGCAGCTTTATTTCCAACTATGAAGTCCACTTCTACCTCACGAGTTCTCCAATAGTAGAGGCCTTCATCTTTCCTTGAATAATTATTGTATGCTCGAATTTCGTTTAAGATGAAATGTTCAAAAGCGTCTCCAAAGTCAGTATTTTTTGGCGTCAGCGGACCAATACCTTTCAATGAATTTACGACTCCAAGATCAAAGAAATAGAATTTAGATCTTGTTACTGCTTTCCTTTTTTTTGTCTTTGTAAAAGGCAATAATTCATTGCCAATAAGAGTATCTCTTAAAACTTCAATATAGCCTTCTAGAGTCCTTGCCGGAACACCGGCATCGCTTGAGATCGTCTGATAGTTGAGTTCCTTTCCATTGGAGAGAGCCATCGTTTCAAGGAAGCGGACAAATTTTTCATAAGATCTCACCCAGGCTTCAGCTTTGATTTCCTCATTAAGATAAATTTTGACATAGGCTTTAAGTTCCTCTTTAGGATTGACTGACTGTACAACTCGGGGCAATCCACCGTAGTTAATGTAGCTAACTAGATCAAAATCTGGAATTTCTGGATAAACTAAAGGAAAAAGATGAGCCTCCCAAGCACGACCGGCAAGTAGGTTTGCACCACCGTGTCTCAGCTTTCTTGCGGAACTTCCGGTTAATAGGAATTTGGCTCCGTAGTCTTCAATTAAACGATGAACTTCGTCGAGAAGTTTTGGAAGCTTTTGAATTTCATCGATTACAATTATTTTTTTAAAATCTTTTATCTGCTCCGAGAGACTCTTAGGTCTCCTCATTAAAGAATCAAATGTATCGTCATCCAAAAGGTTGAAGATCTGCGCATGCGATAATGTTTTCTTAATTAAAAAACTTTTTCCGGTTGCTCGAGGTCCAAAAAGAAAGAAGGAATTTTCTTGTAGAAGACTTTGGAGTTTGAGTTGCCGTTGGTATTGCATAGTTCCATCTTAACACGACCAGCAACGAGTTGCCGAAAAAGTGACATAATCGGCGAGTACTTGCCGATTATGTTAAACTACTGTTATTATTAACTTAACTTGGTTTTTCCTCTGACCTTTCGGCAAAACATGCCCAATCCTGCCGCGCCAGCGAGGCAAAAATTCGGTAATGTGCTTAATCCTCGTCCTATAGGTCGACACAAGTTAAGCCGATTGCGCTAAGTCAATTGAGAGAGAATCAACAATTTCTAAATTTATATCACATATTTACAAGTCCTTATGTGATGGGGCATGATTCTAATTGATATTATTCCGTCAACCTTCTAACCGAAAGGCATACTCATCATGGGCGACAAATCCCCTAAAGCAAATAAGAAGCAAGAAAACCAAAAGAACGCTAAGTCCAACAATGAAGACATGAAGAAGAATCAAGCCATGGCTGCAAAGCAAGCTGAAGGCAAGAAAAAGTAACAACGCAAGCAAGCTCACCGGGAGAAATCCCGGTGAGCTATTTTAAACTCCTCTTCACATACTACTAGATAAATTTAAGCCGGAGGAATTGCTTTCTCGCTTTGAAGTCTTTCATAGACCTCCTGATTAGTCGGCATTTTTAGAAGTTTTCCGTCTCCAAAATCAACGAACGGTGTCTCTTCCCTTTTACCTCCTATTGCAGCAACACTCTTCTTCGCGGCAGGATCTTGATCTATGTTAACCGTGCGATGAGGAACCCCCAAGGCATTTAAAAAACTCGTAAGTCCTTGAGCAAAACCACAACCGCGACGTAAGTAAACTGTGAGGTTCATAAACTTTCCTTTCAGAGGTCGGGGATATTTCCCCATTTAGAATATTACTATTTTATCGAATGCGGGTCAATTTTCAGAATAGATTAAAGCATCGGACCTAAAATTCTACCTAGCCCATCCAATAATTCAGCTCCTCGGTATTTTCTAAGGCGTCGCGAAACGGTATCCTTTTGAAGAAATGAGAACCATTCAGAAATCATCTGAATGGTTTCTGAAGAATAGAGATAAGCTCCAATTTCATAATTGAGCAATAGACTTCTCATATCGATATTTGCCGAGCCCACAATTGCATAACTTTCATCAATAATAGCAACTTTTGCATGCATCATTCTCGGAACAAAATAGAAAATTTGACCACCAGCTCGATCCAATTGCCTGAGATAACTTCCCCGACAAAGGTCTGCAAGAAAGTGATCCGAGCGTTTGGGAACTAGCAGTCTCACATCCACTCCACGGCGCGCTGCGAGTTCTAGTGCTTTGGATAAAGTCTCGTCTGGAATAAAATAGGGCGTAGCGATCCATACGCGCTTTTGTGCACCAAAAACCGCAGATAAAATAGAATCATAAAGTGGATCACCTGAAACATCAGGACCGCTAGCCACCACTTGGATTTTAGCTGTCCCAGAGGTGACAGGGATTTCCGAACCCTTAGCTGATAAAACCTTTGCAAGAGAGTGTTCGGAAGCAAACGCCCAATCGGAGCAAAAAATATCTTCTAAATCACCTGCGGCGCTTCCTTTCACCAAAAGTGAGAGATCCACCCACCGTTTAGGACTAGGAGTCGGACCCAGATATTCTTCGGCAAGATTCATTCCTCCGATAATGGCGCTCTTGCCATCAACTATAACGGCCTTCCGATGATTTCTTAAATGTGACCTTCCAAACAACGGAATTCGAAAAATAGGCAGAAAAAAAGCGACTTGTCCTCCAGCAGCCCTAAGAAGTCTAAGACTCCTGTTGGTGACCCACAAGGACCCAAACCCATCCAAGAGTAAGCAGACTTCGACCCCTCTTTGAGCTTGAATTTGCAACTGCGAAAGAATGTCTTCTCCGACCTTGTCCTTCCCCAGGATAAAAGTGGTAATATGAATGCTCTTTTTGGCCCCCTGGATAAGTTTTTTCAATTCTGAATAAGCTTGTTCACCAGTTGAAAGTAGTTCCACATGATTGTCAGACTTTATAGAGGGAACCCCAGAAGAGAGCAAGATTCGCTCTATAGGTAAAATCTCCAAAGACGCCTTCCAAAAAGGAAGAGATGGATAAAGCCTTTGTTTTTTAGAAGCTCGTTTCTTAATTTTTCTGCCGCCAAAAGTTAAGTAAAGAGGAGCCCCCACGTAAGGAATTAAAATCATCAATAGCAACCAGGCCACAGTACTTCCTGGCGCCTTACGTTCTCTCAAAAGCTGGGAAATTAAAAGCATGCCCAATAGAAAACTAATTACTGACAATAAATGTTGAACTATTACCATGTAAGAAAACTTACCCTTTCCACTCGGGAGCTTCCTGTACCTGACCTTCTAAAAGCTTGACGTTGACTCGATGGTTAATTCTGTCCACGGAAACTACATCCTTAGTACTAATGAGCACAACTTTCCCATCAAGTACTCTATGTGCGTGTAAAATAAGATGCTCAACTGTCCACTTTATTGTACTAAAGAGGACGTCCGAAATTCTTCCAAAAGTGGATTCCGGAGTGTGAATTCCCATCCCTATAACTTCTTTTCTTGTATGGAGGTTTGAAATGGGGTTCTGCTCACTCCAGTAGTAATTCCACTTAAAGTGGTCGTAGTATTCTGTTTCTTGTTCTCTGGAAATAACCCTTCCTCGATGAATATGAGGACTACTTTCAACCTGTTCCCGGATGGTGTTCAGAAAAATACGTCTAGAACTCAGATCCACGCGTTCGATCATTTGGGTAGCAATCACCACATCCTTACGATGCAGCCAATCGCCCGACTCAACCATTATATATCGAATAACCCAATATTCATCATCGATGTAAAAGTCGTCTAAATACCCAACGTTTCCATCCTTGGCAACAACGAGGAAATTTAAAAGTTCATGTGTGCTTGAATTACGCGACATAGCACCCTCCTTAGTCAAATTTAACGTAGAAGGAGAATAAAACCCAGCTAAGACGTATGAATCGATGCATTAAAGGAGGCCACGCCCCGAATTGCCGCTAGGCTCTATGACTTTCTCATGTCCCTTCTCCGTCGCCTTAGAAGGAGGCACATTGTTCCGTGTTACGGGCTCAACTGTCTTTTCATTTTCACTGGGTGCGGCCTTGTGCAGGAGGATAGTGTCACCGTCACTAGTAGCCGGAGCATCTGGAAGATGTTTAGTTAATTCTCCTACTACTTCCTCATGCCCATTCTCTGCTGCCCTGTAAAGAGGGGTACTACCCGCCCCATTTTTTTCGTTGATCTGCAAAGGCGAAAGATACTTGGTTAATTCCTTAACCATGTTTTTATTTCCGATATCTGCGGCCCTATGAAGAGGAGTATTCCCATACTTATCTTTCTCATTCATCTGCTCCCGGCTGAGGTGCTTGGTTAAAGCTTCGACTGTCTTTTCATTTCTACTCAATACAGCGTTGTGAAGGGGAGTATTTCCATCTGCATTTTTTTCATTCATTTGTGAACGGGAGAGATGTTTAGTTAAAGCCCTCACCATTTTTTCATTTCCCTTCCCGGCAGCCTTGTGAAGCGGCGTATTACCTTCTCCATCTTTTTCACTCAACTTCTCGCGCGGCACTGACGCCGGCAAATAAGTGATGACATCAACCCTATTCTCATCTATCGCCCTAAACACCGGGTTAGCAGTGGGATCTGATTTCTTTAATTCTTCAATATATGTCTTTGCCTGAATCTCTCCCACCGTTTCGGCAACCTCATTCAGAGGCTTTTCGATTTGATTGCTGTCTCCGACCTCTTTCAAATTCATGGTTTTAAGAACTTTCGCTTTTATTTTATGAGGAAGAGCCTGAAGGGTTGTCGTGGTCCCATCTGCCCGTAAATTCTTAGAGTAAATCCCTCCGAAGAAGAATCCTAAGAATAGAAAAGAAATTAAAGAAATACGAGAAAAACGAGGAGCCGTTTTCGAATCAGAAGGAAAATGTATCATCCAATAGTAATATCAATTTTTTATAAACTTTGCTGATAATTCTTTAAAAACCAACACTTATAGCAATGAATCTTGTGTGGGGGCTCACAGAACTTGGATACCAGCAAGTTCCATGAACCCCTGACGACTCTTAAAGCTTTGTAGACTT
>JBDSKY010000133.1:0-6490 GCA_039916675.1 Bdellovibrionia bacterium | reverse complement strand
AGGTCAACTATTTCTTCTGCGCGGTTGAAAACGGCCGCAATGAGTGCGGTGTCGTGTTCGAGCGTAATAATGTGTGGATTAGCCCCGGCATCGAGTAGGACTTTTACTATATGGACTCTATCGGCTCCGATTAAGTAATCGATGGCATTAGTGAGCGGTGTATCGATTTCATTTGGGCAGATATCGAGTTTCAGTGCATAACATTTCCCAGAACGAAGGCGTTTATGAGAACAAGATTGAACTAGCTCAATAGCTAGGTCCACCTCCTTGTCTTTGATGAGATCGCAAAGTTCACTAGATTTCTCAGGCTTGGTCTGAGCAAACCCGAAAGAATGTATCCCGGACAATGGAATCATCAGAAATGCAGCAAAGAAAACTTTCACCGTGGTTTTCAAATGTTTAGTCAACATACTTCTCCTAGGGATTACTCTTTATTTTTCTGAATCTTCTTCTCAAAGGGGGTAGGATTGATTGGAATACAAACCTCCTCGATCGATAAATTTCAGTATTCCCTAGCTTATCCGTACTTCTATGTCAATATGCGTCAAAAATGAAGCCCTCGCCCCTAGGATTGACCTACAAAGGCGTTGTTAGTGAATGATCACTCCCCATAGACACTCATTGCTAGGGTAATACCTGAACCACCCTGCTCACTGCTTTTCCGTTCATGCTTCTGGCATGTATGAGGTGAATACCAGGAAAAGTTTTGCCAAGATTCACGGTTACTTCAAAAGGTGTAAGAACTGCAGTACAGACTACTCCTTGTCTTACAGTGATAGTAGGCATAACAATAAAAACGTCGCTATCATTAACCACGCGGATATCAGGGTTAAGCTTTGTGCAGGTTGAATTCAATACACCGCTCAACACGACGTGAATCTCGTCATTGCTACTGACCAAATCAGGGGCGTGCGCATTCGAAAGCGAGGCATACGGAAACGTATCCCCCATAGGAACCTGATTGGGTGCGACTGTTAAATCTCGACTCCCCAAGGTTCCTCCTTCCTCAAGAAAGGTAAACTTATAATCGCCAGCCGGAAGACTTCCCGCAAACACCTCGTTAGTGAAGGGTACAATCATTTTAAGATGCAAAGGCAGAGGTACTTTGCTTTCATCAGCACAAACGCCCCCAATCTGGCGGTATGCAAATTGATGAACACGAAGAGTTTGATTCGCTCTCTCTACTTCGTAGCGCCCCAGAGTATAACAAGTATTAGGTAACGTTCCGTAAAGTACTACCTCAACATTGTTTCTTTCCTCATAGCCGACAGAGGGAGCCAAAAGGGCTTTAACTGGTACCTCGACTTCGACCGTCTCTCTTCCAGTGATTTGTTTAGCCATTGCGCTGCTATCAACAAAACAGAAAGAGATGAGACCAGCTAATACCACCGCTGCATTCTTTATCATAATAATACCTTCGTAACTTAACTTGGAATGTTAGTAATAACTTTTAGAAATTCTTTGGACGGGTCCTTGGTCTAGAATGAATTGGAAAATCTTGAATTTTTTTCAAAAGGCCAATTGAGCCTGCATGAAAGGCGAGAATGATCGTGTTGCTATCACTCATATACGTATTCGCACCATTCCAGGTGGGGGCCTTATTATCATCTGCATAAATGAGAGTACAACCTGAATGATTCCAAAGCTGAACAAAATGAAATCCGGTCAAACGTCCCTCGCCAGCTCCGCCAATTGGTCTTTCGACTACTTGAAAAGTTTCATCATTGCCACGGATTCTGACAAATTCTACCATCGATATGAATCTGCAAGTTGGGACCGAACTCCCATTTTCACTCGAACATAAATGATACTCATAATTGCCGGGCAGATGTTCCACGACTTGGCAAGCCGTCTCTTCTATAGGAGCATAAGTGATAGGCTCATTCGGACCTGAGGTTATAACTTGAATTGGGCCAAAAGGAGTACGAGGACTCGTCTCTGGATCGCCGCTTTCTGATTCGGAGGCATAACTTGCATTGGGTACAGACCCAGTAATCAGTAAGGTTACAAGAATTATCGAAATAGTGAGAAAGTTGGTCATGCTGAAGATCTCCTAAATTGTTGTTTTCATTTCGCGGACTAGCGCCCTATCTGTATATTTTAAAAGAACTTCACACAAATTTTTTAGACCCGCACCCCGCCCATATAAATATTTAAAAATCGTATTCTACAAAAATTTCACAGTCAATTTTTTAAGCGCCAAAATAATTATGTCGACTCTAAAATTAACTTTCATCACCTCCACAAAAGCAAAACTGAATAGCTGTCTGCTTCAAAGCGAACAGCCAAATGGATTATATCGAGCGACTATAAAATATAACACTACTAGTCAAATATACATTGTGAAAATTTATTAATTTAGTTAATCTGTTTTTATAGTTCGTTTAATTAATAATAATTGATTTATAACTAAGGAGTCCTAGTTTATGCCTTCAATACTAAAGAGGTCCCACGTTAATCCGAGATTTTCCATGATTTTACTCGTTTGTACTCTGCTAATTTCCACGTCTGGCTACAGCGCTGCTCCATTACCAGGTAAAACCCCTTCCAAACCTTCCCCAGGTCGGGTGTCGACCTTATCAGGGGACTGGGAGATTCCTTATGATGGAGAGGGATTTATCTCCTTTGATTCTGAAAACGGAATCGTCATGCAACCAGCCGTTTCAAGTACACCCTATGAAACACATGCTGCGCTCGCGTTATCTGCACTTACAAAGGCACACCCCATGAAGGATTTTCAGGTCATGATTCGTGCCTCTACTGAAGAACAGTTAAGAACACCCACGCCAAATAGTTGGGAAGTATTTTCTATTTACTTCAATTACAATGCAGACAATGAAATACAGAAAAACACCAACTATCTAAAACTCACCGATAATGGGCTCGAACTGGGTACGCTTTCGGATAAAATCGGCCAGACATTTCTTGCTACCAGCAAAAGCCGAACTCTGACCATCGGGAAGATCTATACCTACATGTTGACAAAAAAGGGGAACCATATCGATATCTCTATTGATGGAGATTCCGTCGCAAGTTTTACGGGCTCAAATAGTCCAAATAACCTTTACGATGCGCCGGGAGCCATTGGACTCTTCACTGAAGACGCAAGGGTACATATTTACTCGGTCGAAATTCTCCCTCTTTAATGCGGCGGGTCATATTGGTTTAGCTGAGCAGCAATCATTAAAAATTGATGCGCTAGTGAATATCAGGTAAACTAAAGGCCTATGAGTAAGCCTCAGAACTATCTTCTGGAAGTTGATGCAGAACAGGCACTTTTTGAGGGAAAAGTTCAGGCTCTGGCTGTGGCATTTTATCAGAACGAACGCCCTCCACGAGGCCTATCTGGAGTTTTAGACTGGTATTTCCAAGGTGCCATATCCAGCTACATTAAATCTGGAGCGATTTCAGGGAGAATAGGAGAATGCATTTACTTTCCTTTTGACCGGAATGGCTCTACTTTCCATATTATTTTAGCGGGAGCCGGAATTGCACCCTACCCAGGTAAACGAGATCAGCTCCCTGCTCGGACGCTCACGACATTACAAAAGAACCTAACATCTCTTCGCCTGGAAAAAGTCGGAATTTCTAAAACTGATTTTGGAAATGTCACTTCTGAGTTTTTAGCCAAACACATGAAGGGAGTACCGCTTTGGATCGCTCATTAAAAGATCTTGTCTCATCGTTGGCCAGCAATCTACTTTCTACCTCAGCTAGATTTGAGCCTTATGTTCCAAATTCTAAACAGAATCTTTATTACTCTCTCAATTTATTGTCTGGACTAGGTGAGTTGGCGCGAGTCAGTATTGAATCCGAATATTCGGTGGTTCCAATCGAACCGACACAAAGCCCAGCAAGTGCTTTGGCTCAAACCTTGACTCCCTTCACGCCTCAGGACCTTACCCAAACTTCTCTGTCCGCAGATCTTCCACCTTCTCCAGCTCCCCCGTCGGCCCCAGCTCAGTCTAAGCCTACCTTAAGCTCAAAGGAAAGATCCAAGGCAATGGATCAATCCTTGCTTCAGGCTCTACAAACCTTACGTGAATCCAAGCAGTTTCAAAGAAAGACAATGGGAGTCTTTACTCCGATTCTGCGCGGGAATTCATAAAGACGTGCAATACAATCATGACCTGGGCTGAATTTTTAATCCACATTCTCAAGGCTCAGGCACAAACGCTCCATCGTCTTGCAGCATTTTTTGGCGAAGCAGAATTAATAGAAATGTTAGAGACTATGGGAGAGTCTGCGGAAGTGTCCCAGCTATCCTTTCAAATGAAACAAGAATGGCTTCCTACCACTACAGGACCAGATACCCCGTCCGCTTATTTAGAACTTGAAGGAGCCGTCCATGACATGCATCTATCATCATTCTTAGAGTTTCATCTCTGGGCCTACCCTTTTTATCGTATTATTATAGAAAGCTCCGCCAACTTAAAAGCCAAAATACCAGATCAGCCCGGCTCTCGAGTCCTTGAAACATTAGTAGAAGAAGCAATAGTCCAAGCACAAATCTGGACCAGAAACCTTCCTATCCCTCCTCTCCTTGCGATCCAAACTAAGAGTATCGCGCAGGTACCTTGGGTTCGCTTCAGAACAACGGTACTGGGAAAAATAGGAAGACGTCCTGTAGTGGCGCTAGATTAAGCTGAAATTGTGCGCCTCAAAAAAAGGAAAAGTTCCCCATAAGTGCAGTTGGACTACATCTGCTTTCCGGTCATATTGTCGCATTCCGGACAGTGGTGCTCGTAGGGGTTAAAAATCAAGATATTGAATTTAAAAGGAAATACATGATTTAGGTCGTTCAGGCTGAAGTCGAGAAAATGCATAGACCGCCGATTATGCAAGATGATCCTTTTATTCGCAGGCAAAAGTGTTTCCAACCTCCCTATTGTCCCAATGAAAAATGCAATTTTCATCAAACTTCCAATTCTCAGGGACCACCGCAGGTTCGATTTTTCTGGTCCAATGGCTGGGCAAAGACTCAGTGCCATCCCTACCGAGTGAGAATGTTCCGGTGTCGTTTTTGTAAACGTAACTTTCGATATACTTTTTTCAAATTGGATTTCCGTGAGCAAAGGCCAGGTCTCAATTCCAAGATTTTTAGCTACTTGACTTGTGGCGTTTCTAATCGAGAAATCGCAAGGAGATTAAAGACCTCCGAACATCTCATCCGGCTCAGATACAAAAAGCTCGCTCAATGGGCACTCGTCAAACAAACGGAACGAACACAGAACCTAAAAATCAAGGAGCCAATCGTCTATGATGGCCTTGAGGCTTTTGCCGACAGCCAGTATGATCCCAATCATATCCAGCAATCCATTGGAAAGGACTCGCTGTTCATTTATGATTTTAATTTTGCGCCACTGAATCGCAAAGGAATGATGTCACCTCGTCAGAAAATCCTCCGCCGTATCATAGAGGAAAAAGTCGGTAGATATCCGCCTAAATCCATTCGAGCCAGCACACGGGAGATCTTTGCCCGACTTTATGAAAGAAGAGCTGATCCTACTCAGCCTTTAATCATTTTCTCAGACGAACATTTTCAATACCGTAGGGCCATTGAGCTCGACTTGAAAGATCAAAACATTCAGCAAATCACAACTTCATCTAAGCAGTCACGAAACTATAAAAACCACCTTTTCAGCGTCAATCACGCAGACCTTCTCATTCGCCAACACATTGGGGCCTTTAGTCGAGAAACCATCTGCTTTTCAAAAACGCACGCTCGAATGGTCGGAAAATACACTCTCTTTATGGTTTGGAAAAATTTCTTTAGGCCTCAATTCGTAAAGCCTCATAAGAAAAAACCGCAATGCAACATAAACACCCCCGCTATGGAATTAGGCCTCACTCAAAAGCCCCTGGAGTTTTATGAATTTTTTGACATCAAAAGGAGCCCTAAACAGATCCCACTTAATCGAGAATGGAATTTATTTTACGAAGAGAAGGTTCCCTATGCTCGATCTTTAGCCGCCTGACGTTTCTTTTTATCCTTTTTTGAGGGCGCACAATTTACGGAATGTAGGATAATCTAATGGATTCAGAATCAGCTTTTCCAAGAAGAGCCTGATACTTAAGTTGTAGGCTGGAATAGCGTTGACCCAGAACATTGGCATTACTTAAACAAACAGCACGAATCGAAACAGGCGAATAATCAATCGTGTTTAATGTACAGTCTTCGAGTTCCTTAAAAACTAAATTACCCTGTTCTTCTGATTTTAACGCAAGTTCCATTTTAGATCCCAGATGTGAGGCAAATTCAAGAATGGACCCAGGAGTAAGATGAGGGTTCGCTTGTACTTCCTTACGGACCTGATCAAGACCGGGAGGGGCCAGTGGTCGGTTTCTGGCATCCGCGATTTTGCCATCTTGGTCCGTGCGTAACTTGCCCACATTCCTTTGGTTCACAGAATTTTCAAGGATGGACATTTGCGAATGTGTTGCGGACGTTTTTTTCTTTTGCGAACCTGCAATATCTACAACATACGGT
>JBDSKY010000132.1:0-16264 GCA_039916675.1 Bdellovibrionia bacterium | reverse complement strand
GGTGCCACAGTTAATGCATAGATCAGGCTTAAAATTAGTCATTGTCAGATAAGCATTCAACACTGCCGGTTCAGTACCAATATTGTCCACCCCCCAACGAGAGCTTTTGCCATTGGTAGAAATTACGATGTCAAAACTGTTCTCAAAAGTTCCGGTATAATGACAAAATGGAAACTTAGGATCTCCCCAGTCCTCGATCTTAGACAATCCTAAATGGCGAATCAGAGGAGCGGCCTCTGCAGCCATTGCAAATATTAGAGCGATCTTTTTTCTCGGCATCATTTTATCGTGTTCAACCACCGTGCAAAGTCCGTTTCGATCGTAATACCCTATGATAAGTGACAGCAAAGCGATGGGCTTCGTCACGAACATGGGTTAATAACTTGTAGGCGCGAGTATGAGGTAGGAGCGAAACCGGATTTTTGCGATTCGGTATAAATATCCTTTCGAACGAAGATTTCACCTCCGTGGCTTTGAAATCACTTTGAACCCTCGCTTTTGCTAATCCAACCACGCCCACTCCCTGCACGGATAGTTCATCCAAGATGGCAACGGCTTGCGACAACTGGCCTTTACCTCCATCCACGACAACCAAGTCTGGGAGCTCCTCCTCTGTGCGTGAAAACCGGCGATCCAAAACTTCTTTCATCATCGCGAAGTCATTAGAACCTTCTACAGTCCGAATTTTATAACGTCGGTATAGGTTTTTATCGGGGGCTCCGTCAACAAATACTACTCGTGAAGCTACAGCGTCTTCGCCTTGAATATTTGATATATCGTAGCATTCAATACGACTTGGGAGCTTCGAGAGGTGCAGTTTATCTTGAACTTCCTCTAGGGCTTGAATTCCGTGGCCTGCCGTACGCTTCTGACTTTGCTCTAAGGCGTATTCGGCGTTTGTCTTGGCTACGTTTAAAAGTTGAGTATCTACGGCAGACTCCGCGACTCGTACTCCGAGACCCAGAGTTTTTTCCAAAAGTTCGCAATCTTCGGGCGCCTCAGGGAGGAGGACCTCTTTAGGAAAAACGTCTTTCAGTTGCGGTACGGACTCCCCTTCTGCCTCAGCTTTTTGTTCAGTAGCTCGGAGCGAAAGATAATACTGTGACAAAAAGTCAAAGAGTAGCTGAGAGACCGGCATTGAAGGATCTGCATTCTGAAGTTGGTAGTGCTGAACGGCGACCAGCCGGCCGCCTCGGATTCGCAGAAGGGTGCCGTGGGATTCGACCTCCCGCCTGGCGATCCCTACAACATCTCGATCGCGCTCGTTACCCGCTTCAAAGACTCCTTGAGTCTGTGTAATCAATTCCAAATTCTTAATTTGATCTCGGTAAAGGGCGGCAACTTCGAACTCTTCGCGTGAAGCAGCGTCTTCCATACCCTTTTTAAGACTCTGAACCAACTTGTCGGATTTGCCTTCCAGGACTTCAATGACCTCTTGGACCGACTCCCGGTAATCCTTATCTCCTACAAGTCCCACACAGGGCCCTGAGCACTTCCCCATTTGATAAAGGATACAAGGGCGAGATCGATGCTTAAATGTATTGTCGGAACAGTCTCTTAAGCGAAAGGTCTCGTTCAGGAGCTGCATTACCTGCCTTGCCGACCAGGCGGATGGAAACGGCCCGAAGTACCGAGCACCGTCGCGAAGGACCCGCCGGGTCCATTCTAGACGAGGAGCACGCCCCTCCACCTGGAGCTTAAGATAGGGGTAGGTCTTGTCGTCCTTTAACCGGATATTGAACTTAGGTTTATACTTCTTAATGAGCGTGGCCTCAAGAATGAGTGCCTCCGCTTCGGTTTCAGTTAGGATTAAATCAAATCGCTCGATTCGATTTACCAACATTTCAATCCGGGGGGTTTCATGGACGGGCGACTGAAAATAACTCAAAAGTCGATTTTTTAGGCTCTTAGCTTTGCCAACATAGAGTACTACCCCCTCCAAATCCTTCATAAGGTAGATTCCGGGGGAAGTTTTAGCCTCTCTGGCCTGCTCTAGGAGCAGAGATCGTTGCGGATTGACTTTCGGAGCTTGATTTTCCATCGAAGTACACTATAACCACAAAAGGCATTATATTTTTAAGGAGATTATTTTCATGGCTCGCACCGTGTCAGTTGCCACCGAAACTCTAGCTTATTGCACAAGCTGCAAAATGGACTTAAACCACATGATTGTAGCGATGAAGGGTGACCGCATCGCAAAAGTCCAATGTTTGACCTGCAAGAAAGAGCACGTCTACCGTGCTCCTAAGGGAGCGACTGAGCCAAAACCCAAGGTTTCTAAGAAAAAAGCAGCAGCAGAAGAAGAAGCTAACCACTCAATTGAAGTGGAATGGGAAAAGCTGATGTCCGCCCACCGGGAACATCCAATGAAGACCTACTCGATGAAGGGCCACTTTGCTCTAGGCGATAAACTCAATCATCCGACGTTTGGTGAAGGCATTGTGGGTAAATTAATTTATCCGAACAAGCTGGAAGTCATTTTCAGGACCGATGTTAAGATTTTAATCTACGGCGGCGTTCAGCAGCAGCAAGCTTAGACGGTCGTTTGTCTTTCTTAGCTCCGATTATTGGTCGACCTTTAATGAAAGAAGCCCCTGCTTTTAACAAGCAAGAGCTTCTGAATTATATGCCTATTATTAATTACTGTTTACTGTCTTGTGCTTAAGAAGCTACTTGAGTAAGTAGTATCAATCGCACAAGTTAAAATATCCGTATTATCATTTACTGACAATCCCAAGGATGTTCCGCTAGGGCTTAAAGCATACTGGAAATTTATTCTAGCTGGGGTGGCAGCTGTAATAGAACTCGACATGTATCCAAAACGACATGGCTGCCCATTTGTTACACATTGAATATCACCAACTGTCTGAATCGTGAAAGATGTAGCGTCAAAAGACTTGATGGCAAAGTTCACAGTTTTTCTCATTGGAGGGTACATTCCGTTCGCAGGTATATTTAAGACGTAAGTTCCAGTATCGAGATCACTGTTAAATGAGTAAACGGCGGTGCCGGACGTTGCTTTCGGATTTCCATCACAAAGTAAAGAAGCATTATTTACTGACCAACTGCCATTAATGGTCTGTTGGGCGCTTTCAATTAGAGTGTTAGCAACATGGGTTCCTTTGTTAGCGATCCCACTTGAATTTCCACATGCGGAGACCAAGACTGTCAAAGTTACTGTTAATGCAGATTCTATAATTTTTTTCATAATAGTCCTTTCACTGGCTCCAACATTTGGGCTAAACAGTACGTGTTAAAGCAATATAGATGCCAGGATTTAAACAACTTAAATTATTGAAATTTAAGAGTATTTAATATAATCGTAATATTGCCACTGTCTATTTTTTAGTCATCTATAGGCTTATTTGGCCACATGGATCTAGGGTGAGGAGACATAGGTGACAGTTAGAAGCTGTAACTAGGCTACAGTATTGAGAAAATAAGTAACTGCCATCAGCAAGCAAATGTGTTTGCAATTTATCACTTTTTTTGGTGTAGGGTAAGTTAGAAGGTCTCAGGACGAATCCAAAGCATCCTAAAAATCGATCCTAGGGCATCCTAGCGTGTCTGATGACGCATTAAAAACCTTTTTGATCCCATTTTTTCCTTGTTGCTGATTTATCTGAGTCCTCGGTCAAATTTCTAAACTCTACTAGTTTACTTACCGGCTACTTGTTTTTTAATAGTCTTATATTTTTATTTGCTATTTTTCTAAAATCTCCAGATAATCTTGAGTCGCTACATACTCTTTCCCAGTATTGAATCGCCATAAAGAGTGCATCCTTCCAGCTATGTAAAAGGGTGTGGTCGTAGGTAGGAAGAGTAAATATCTTTCCAGTATCTTCCCCTCCAGTACTGGGTGCATAGAGCATGGGTAGCATGTCATAAATTGGAGTTAAGGTTGCTACACTTGCTCCAGGTTCCCAGAAAAATGAAAGGTTGCCTGGGTGCCGATCAGAATTCGCTATCAATCTGCCGAAGCATTCTACTTTCTGGATAGTTATTGCATCATCTGCGGTAATTTTTTTCTGATGCTCGAGAACCTTGCTAGCGATAGCCCAGTTCTCTCGATGCCCTGTCCATTCGTTTTGAAATGCTGACAGTGAAATAACCCCTTTCCTCCCATTTAATCCAACTCGATCAAAGCGAATAGTTTCCAGGAAAGTCCTTCCCTTGGCTTCAATAATTCTTCCTTCTGCAGCGGCAATACGATTATTACGCAAGGTCTCAAGTGCGAGCGCTTCACAAATTAAAAGATCACGCCATCTTTGCGAAGCAAACGTATTTCCGATAGGCGAAAATTTTACCAGGACTCTCTTGATGTTCCCTTCTGGGCCCCTAGTTATCGCGCAAAATTTAGGATGTTCTCCTCCAGCCGATGATCCTGTGGGTTCTCCATCAATAGCTAACTGTGCATACCGTGCATAAGAGTCTTCAATTTCAGTGGCATCGATAATTTCAGGCGTACTATGTATGAGTGTTTGGAATCGCTCAAATGATTGTGCTCCAACCAGAACGTTACCTGTAAGGTCTTCACCTCGGCTCGCCATTGCTTCAAGAATGTCATCATTATTCCAATCTAATATCCGTAATGGAAGTCTTAGATCAGCATGTTTTTGACTAAAGGCTCTTCCTAAGAAACCTTGCGGTCGAATATCATCCAGGAAGAACGGTAATCCTGGGTAGAGCTGTGGTTTCGATGGGGCCGCGTCTGAGACAAAAGCAAACGAGGTCGGGTAGAGACTGAGAAGGTTTCCAATGAGTGCAATGTCCCCTTCAACAGAGACTGAAAAAATTGGAATACTTGTGCCGATCCCGCGGATATTTCTAAGAGCAGCGAGTTTTCGGTTTCTCGCGGCCCCTAGTGCAACAATCTCATTGGGTTGAGACTTTGCGGCTCGAAACAAGGTGGGTTGGCTGAGACCTAGTCTGGCGATGAGAGTTGCTGGGCTTAAAGGGCCCTCGGCACGCAATAAAGTAAGGAGTTGATAAGGCGGCTGAGTCATTTATGAATGATAACATGAATGATTAGATGAATGATAAATTAAAAAAATCAGTTGTAATTCTATTAACTTATAATGATCCTTTCTTAACTCGTGAATGATAGATTTAGCCCCCGGTTGCCAGCTGCATTGAGCTCTGTAAAAATTTTTGACCGAACCTGGTCTATCTGTTTAGCCTTGAGATCATAGTGGTACTTTGCAAGCATTTTGGTGACTGCAATAGAAAGAGTAAATAATGGTACACTTGCAAGGCCCACTCCTATTCCCCCAAGAGTTGCGGCTGAATTTAATCTAGCTCGGTAGCTAGGATCCGATTTCAGTTCTGACTCGGTATAGCTTTTTCTCAAATATTTACGTTCATACCTTGTGGAGACACAAATCACGACGGCTTGAGGCCTTTCTCAAGCGTGAGGGGCTTAGCGTGAGTCGCAGCACCATTTGCCATGTTCTGCGAAACCGGAGAAAAAAAGGACGCAAGCAGTACCCTCGCTTAAACCCTCACAAGAGGCGCTATGAACTAGCAGTGCCCGAGGAAAGGTTTCAGATTGATGTAAAATATGTTCCTCAGCTGATTGAAGGAAGACGTGCCTATAACTTTGTTGCAGTGGATGAATGCACGCGTTGGAGGTACGCGCACGCGTACCAGAACCTGGATGGGCGCTCCACTTACGACTTCCTCACCGATTGAAGGCAGTCAGTCCCTTTCCAGTTCATTGCATTCAAACAGACTGTGGCTTTGAATTTACGTACAAGTATCAGAATAATACTAACGAGCACCCTCTGGCTGAGGTTTTACAATTTAGAAAGGCTGCACGGCGGCATCAACTACCTTACTCCGATAGAAAAATTAGATGAACGCTTAGCTGCTTTGAAAGCCATTGATTTCAAAGGTTCCGACAAGCCCCATCTTGAAAGAATAAGGATTAAATTTTTAGAGGAAACTCCGAACAGATTAGAGCATTATTTGAAGCGGCAGCAGCAGGTAATGGAGCGGAGTAAGTTAAGACCTACGACAACAGATAATCTTGTAAAGACTTTAGAGAGGCAACTTACACGACTCAAGTATGTCGCATAGGTAGACAGCGTGTTACCGATCTGTCCTGAACATACAATTTAGGCATATTTAGGCACATATTTAACTCAGCTCTAAAGCACTGAGATTTTGAGGAACGCGGCTTACGAAAGGATTGTCAGAAATAAAGAACCGCCACGCCTTTTCCTGGGCGAGTCTTATACCTACTCGGGGAGATTTGGATATTTGTTTTAATTTAGCGTCATCATTACAAACATACAAGGAAGGCCCACTTAAACTTTCCTTATTGTGAGACATCTTAATACCCATCGCTCGACAGAGGCGCCCCGGTCCATTTGTGAGCTCGACTTTGGCACCCATGCCGCGCCTGTTTTCCATAAGGGCCTGACCAAAAAGGGGTTCAACCGCCCTGATCAAGACTGCTCCCGGAGTTCCTTTGGGATCCGTTACAAAATTAAGCATTTCATACATACCATAAATGAAATAGACGTAGGCCTTCCCAGGCTCTCCAAACATGATGGAAGACCGGGGTGTTTCTCCTTTAAAAGCATGAGAGGCAGGATCATTTTCTCCATAAGCTTCTGTTTCAACAATTCGACCGGCGGTGACTTCTGCGCGCGGAGAATTGAACGGATATTTGGGATGGGATCTTACAATTAAAACCTTTCCCAATAATTCTTGTGCAACCAGCGCGCTGTTTCGACAAAAGAACTCTGGCCGGAGAGCTTGTGAGGTATAAGCGTGAAGCTTATCAAGCGAGAGACTTTTTATTTTCGTTGTCAGTAATTTCATAGGTTCTTTTCCTTTATCAGTTTTTGAATAGGTTTTGTATAGCTAAATAACGAGCGCACGTGGAGCCCAAGGGAAAGAACTAGTTGACGTGAGGTCGTCTGAAAAGTTAATGGTAACTCATGAAGTTATCCCTTGATCTACTTTTAGAATTCAGACTTTGGCTTTTAGGATTTCGAAGTTCGAAAGTTTCATTGGAAAAAAATGAATTAGGAAAGACCGAAACAATCCACTCCCACATCCGCTATTTTTTCCGAGAGGGATCTCCCGAATTCAGATCCTTCGTCGTGGTGTTGGCGCATGGACTAGGGGCAAGCGCCAGTCATTTTGGGAATCTCATGATCCCACTCAGTAAAGCTGGATTTACTGTTTATGCGCTTGACCTTCCCGGACATGGAGAAAGCTCTATCCCTCCGGACGGACTCACCAGTGATTCTATCTATCAGGGGTTTCACCAATGGATGAAACAAGTCATTCCAAACGACAAAAAGGTTGTGTTGATCGGTAATTCACTAGGCGGTGGTATTGCTCTTCGTTATGCCGTGGAGAATTCTGAGCAATTGAAAAATCTAGTTCTAATCTCACCGGCAGCAGGATTCGAGACGCAATCTCAATGGGAGGAGTTTAGGGAAACGATCCGAATGAAAACTTTTCAGGACGGTTGCAGATATGGTGAAAAAATTTATCACGCTCCGCCATTTTATAGTCCAGCTATCGGGTATTCAATATGGAAAACTTTCAATCAGAAAGCGATTCGAAACCTTATTGAAACTGCTCAGGTCGACGATTTTTTTCTGAAAAAACCATTTTCAGAAAACTTTCCGCAGACCTTAGTCATTTGGGGCAAATCCGAAAAAGTATTTCACAAACGCCATTTGGATTGGATTCGTACCCATCTACCTAAAACCCATGTGATAGATGAATCAGAGGGTGTGGGGCACTGTCCGCAGATTGATGCTCCTGAGTGGTTATTTAATAGAATTAAAAAATTTATTTCTATTTGATTGACGCGAGCTTTCCTTCGCAGAAATTCCGCTCTCCTCACAACCCACAATATGTTAAAACGTGGCTTATGAGCAGTAGCCTCCATCAATCATTTACCAGCCCTTCTATCCTATCAAAACTTGTACCTACCTTACCTGCGCCTTCGGGGCCTTATCGCGTTGGTTTTTGCGATTTTGAATACCAATCGCCAACCTCCATCAAATCGTCGATTGAAAATAGTGGAAATATCCTTCTGCGGCTTTTCTACCCTACTTCGGCTCACGTAGCCAAAAACCCACTCAAGAGACCTAGCTGGTCCTGTCATCCAAAGTACCTTCAAGGATATCTTAATTTTATTGGCATTCCTGATGCCTTAGGTTTTCCTGCTATCTACCTTTTACTTGGTCAGGCGAGATTACCTTGTACTGAGCGTGGGGAATTGGCGACCGGAGACGCTTATCCAGATATGGCCTCTCCCACATTTCCCGTTCTTTTCTTTTCCCATGGGTTGGGCGGAATGAGAACTACATACAGTCAAATTTGCTGCGATTTTGCGTCCTACGGCTTTATAGTAGCGTCGCTGGAGCACCTTGATGGTACCGCCTGCGTTTCGTTCTCCCATGGAGGCGCTAAAAAGATTCCGTATGCTAGGAAATTGCCATTTCTCTCTGGGCAGGAGGCGCGTCAGGAACAGCTAAAATATCGCGTAGGGGAAATAAAGAAGTGTATGGAATTTATCTCTGCACTTCATGAAGGAAATGACGAAATCAAAATTTATGATTCTACTCAGTCCGCCTTCCTCCCGCTCAAACAACACAACAATCGTTCTCCTATGCAAAGTCAATTTCAACAATTCAAAGGTAGATTGAATCTTTCAGCAACCTATTTGAGCGGGCATAGTTTTGGCGCTACCACTGCTATAGAAGCGGCCTATCAATTTGGCTGGGGTTACCTTAAAAACTTAAAATCTTCACTTCAAGTCAAGGCTGTACTGGCTCTTGACCCGTGGATGGCGCAAGCAGGCGAACACCTATTTCTTGATCCACTGAGCCGCCCTACACTTGTGATCAATACTCATCTATTTCAAGATCAAACCAGTATTCATCAGCTCCATCGCCTTTTTAGAATCGAAACTGCTGATTATGACGATTTTTCTGAAAAAGAGTCTAAAATGTTAACCATTCTAAATGCGGGCCACCAAGCTCAATCTGATCTTGCTTTACTTCTGCCCTCCCGACTTCTGCAATTGCCTGCTGTTCTTGGAATGTTTGGAAGCTTAAATCCTGAGAAAACACTTAAGCTCACTACTCAGGCCTGCAGAGAGTTTCTTCAACCTTTTTTACCGCCGCAATGGAGGGGAACAATCTCTCCTCATCCTAATATTTTTCATCCGGATCCGAAAAAGAGACAAAAAGATGTCATCATTGGAACATCTTTCTATCGGGCGTAATATTCGCTTAGATGAAAAGATGTTGATACCAGCCCAGTTCTGAAGGAGAAACGCAGAATGAACATCCTTCCTCGCCCTCGCGGATTACAAATTCTAAAAATGCTTTCGAAGGTTCGGCAAAACTATTCAGAGGCTTATCAAGAACTTCATCAAACTTATGGAGATATGGTTGGCATAGATCTTCCCTTCAAAGCTATTTTGATTTTCAAGCCCGAACACATACGGCACATACTAAAAGATAACGCACGAAATTATCACAAGAGCAACCTCTACGACACCCTGTCCCCTATCCTGGGCAAGGGTTTAGTGACCAGTGAAGGAGCACTTTGGAAAAAACAGCGCCGAATCGTTGCTCCCGAGTTCCATATAAAAAGCATTCAAAGCTATTTAGATGGAATGACGTCGCGCACGTTAATTTTAGCGAAGGAATGGGAGAAACTGGCTTCAACCTCCCCTACAGGTTCCTATCATGATATTTCCACAGCAATGATGGGCCTCACGTTTAAAATCGTGGGCGATACACTTTTTGGAAGTGACCTTGGAGATGAAGCTATCGAAGTAAAAGATGCCCTTTACACCGTCCTTCATTTAGCGACTGAAAGAATGATGTCGATCGTAAAATTTCCTAGAAGCTGGCCTACCCCTTCCAATTTAAAAACAAGACAAGCATCCGAAAAACTTCAGGGCGTTGTACGAACTATTATTGCGAAACGAATAGAGAGCCAAATGAAGGATGGCCAACCCATGAAAATGGACGTCCTGACCCGACTCTTGACTGCTCATCAAAGCGAAGATTCAGATCAAATGTCCGACCAGCAACTAATTGATGAAATTAATACAATTATTTTGGCAGGACACGAAACTACCAGTCAGACATTGAGCTGGACCTGGTACCTGCTCGCTCGAAATCCGGAAGTAGAGAAAAAACTTCAAGCTGAACTCCAAACCGTCCTTCAAGGACGAGTTCCAAGCATGGAGGATATTTCAAAACTACATTATACCAAAATGGTTTTGAAAGAGGCCATGCGACTTTATCCACCTATTCCTGTTATTTCCAGAACACCTATTCAAGATGACCAATTGGATGGCATTCATATCCCAGCTGGGATTGTGGTAAGTCTTTGTCCTTACGTTGTCCATCGGGACCCCAAGCTATGGAACAATCCTGAAGTCTTTGACCCTGAAAGGTTTAGCCCGGCGAACGAAAAAGCCATCAAGGATTACTCTTACTTTCCATTTAGTGCCGGGCCACGTTCATGTATTGGCGAACACTTTGCTATGACTGAGTCCATTCTTATTTTAGCAATCCTAAGCTCCCAATTCCGACTCACTTTAAGGCCCGGTGCAGAAGTCAAAATTAAATCCAGTATTACACTGAGCCCACTGGGAGGACTTCCCATGACCATTGAAAAACGAGAGCAAGTAAAAGTACGACATTTTGAGATGAAACCAAGAGATCCTACTCTGTCTTTAGAATCGCAGAGTTTCGTTTAAAAGATGTATTGCATGGTCTCGGCTAATCATCGGTAAACTACATGTCCTTTCGTGACAAATAGTATATTTCCCAGTATCCCCCTGGGAAACGGGTTGCTGAAATACAAACGGATGTAAACATAATAATCCGGCATCAGCTCCTGACACCGTCACCGGACTTATATTCTTTAAAAGATAGACCGAGAGCAGCTCACCCAATCCGTAAGCATTCCGCTCAGCTGTCGCGAAAAGTCGCGATAGCTGTTCATCAACTTCCGATTCATATTTATTCCGGTTATCCTTAAAATCCAACTCTGCCAACGCCTGCATACAAGTTAATGCTACTGCCGTACCACTAGGGATAGCTTGGTCAAAAACCGTTTTTGGTCTTTGAATTAAAGCCTCATGATCATCACTTGTAAAATAGTAGCCAGGGTCCTTCGGGTCTTTAAAATGAGATAAAACGGTGTTGATCCACTCATCGGAGTGAGCAAGATACTTCTGCGCAGTTTTAGAATCCAGCGAGAATCGAGAAAGGTCTAATGCCGCCATGGCCATAAAAGCATAGTCGTCCAAATAGCCATTACCCTTCCCTCGCCCGCCTTGAAACGAACTGAACAATCTACCTGGCTTATTCACCAAATTCTGCAGAACAAAATTAAAGGCTTTGACCGCGGCGGCTTCCACTTTTCCTGCCATTTCGGTTTTTCCGCTTTCCATCAACGCTCGTGCAGCCCATATCATCCCACTGATCATAAGACCATTCCAGCCAGTTAAGACTTTATGATCAAGGCCGGGCTGAATACGCGTACTTCGAATGGCCAGTAGCTTTGACTTCGCGGACTCAAGTTCGATTAAAACCTGGCTTTCGGGTAATGCACTCAGCTGAGCAATATCTGCAATAGAGTTAGCAATATGAGGCACTGTTTTTCCGTTCTCAAAATTTCCCTGCTCCAATATTCCATAGCGAAGTTGAAATACTACGGCCTCAGTCTCAGTGATTTTATGAGTCAAGACTTCTTGCGCCAGATCGCTTGGTCCCCAAACAAAAAACTTCCCTTCCTCTCCTTCGGAATCCGCATCCTGCGCAGCATAAAAACCGCCCTCTGGCGAAGTCATTTCACGCATCACATATTCTGAGGTTTCTTCTAAAACCTTTAAATAGAGCTCTTTCTCTTCTGTGAAAGGAGCCACCTTCGGTGTCCCCTTTGCTTCCAAAAGCATTTCCAATAAGACTTCTGCGTACAGTTTGAGAAGCAATGCATTATCGTAAAGCATTTTCTCAAAGTGTGGGACACTCCAAGTCGCATCAACGGAGTACCTGTGAAAACCACCTCCCAGCTGATCATAAACTCCCCCAGAGGCCATCCGAGTTAACGAGAGGACCGCAGCATCTCGAGCTCGAGGTAAACTCACTAGCGAACCAAATCTCCAAAGGAATGCCAGTAGCATTGGGTTGGGAAACTTAGGCGCCCCGCCAAACCCACCGTTAATCCAATCTACCTGTTCTAGCATGGGTGCGATAAGCAACTGCAAATCAGCTGAGGTAGGAAGCTTACTGTCCTTAAATGTTACTTTTTCTGAACTAGCGATAAAATCGATAAGCCGGTTCGCATTTTCAGAAACACTCTCAAAATCATTTTTAAAAGCCTCCGATAGAGCCTTAATCACCTTAGGAAAACCAGGCCTCCCATATTTATCGGTCGGCGGAAAATAAGTCCCTCCGTAAAAGGGCTTAAGATCAGGAGTTAAAAAAACCGTAAGTGGCCATCCGCCCGATTGAGTCATGGCTATGGCCACATTCTGGTAAATTTGATCTAAGTCCGGCCGTTCCTCACGGTCCACCTTGATATTAACAAAATTTTCATTCATGAGCTTAGCTATCTCGTCATTGGTAAAACTTTCGTGCTCCATAACGTGGCACCAATGACATGCTGAATATCCTATACTTAATAAAATAGGACGATTCTGACTACGTGCCAGACTCAGCGCTTCCTCACCCCAAGGATACCATTCTACGGGATTGTTTTTGTGTTGCAGGAGGTAGGGACTGGTCTCAAGTGCTAGCTTATTGGCCATAGGGGAAGTTATAACTCCTGAACAACGAGATTCAATCGTTTATTGAAAAAAATTCAATTGAATTCTGACGAACTGAAGCATTTGATAGTACCTATTTTATCCACTACTCTGACCGGAGAGCTTCAATAATCTGCAACTTTTCGGCTTTCTGCGCCGGGACTAAACCACTGGCAATTCCTACTACCAAGATAGAAATAAAGCTTAAAAACATTGCGACAGGGTCAAAAATCCACTCAAAATGGAGACTGGGGATAAATCTGGAAGCTGCATATATTAGCGTTTCATACCCGCCCCATCCTAAGAAGACCCCCATAACTCCCGCTGCAAAACAGAGTATCAGGGACTCGACCAAAACCTGAATTCGAATGCTCAGCTGGGTCGCGCCCAGCGCTTTCCTGATCCCAAATTCCTTAATCCGCTCGGTGACTGAGACTAACATCATATTATTCACACCGATTCCGCCTACTACTAAGCAGAGACATGCCACGGCACCTATTAACATCGTAAATATATTTAGAAATCTCTTCATCTGTGCAACCAGAGTACTGTCCTGATCCACGTAAAAAACTCCTGTTTTTTCATACTTTTGATTGAAGTAGGCTTTGATTTTTTTTCCAGTTAGTTCCACATCGGCAGAGGAATCTAACTGCAGAGCCGCATCATGAACGCGTGCATTCATTCCTTGAGCAGCAGCGACTTGAAAATACGTATAGGGAAGATAAAGCTGTTTGTTTGGAAACAGACCTTCCTTATTACTGACAACGGGCTTAAGTATGCCGATTACCTGACAGGGATAAGAGGTTGAGCCCCGGTCAGTTACAGTAACAATTTGGCCGAGGGGTGATGTTCTCTCAAACAATCGCTGCACAACCTCGGTTCCAATTAAACAAACTGCGCTTCGATTTTCGAGATGGGAAGGACTGATCATGTGACCGCTTAAAAGGGATCTATGAGTGATTGCAAAGTATTCAGGAGTAATTCCGTAAACTGACACATCATTCTCTAAGGATTTCCCCCCCGAGGTCACTGTATTCTTCCAACCTAAAAGAATTGGCGACAGCAAAGTAATTTCAGGAAAGATTCTTTGAATAGCCCCCAGATCCCGCTCTGGATCAAAGCCATGAAAACTCACTCCGGCTGCGTCCGTGGCCTTGCGATACCAGTTAGGATGACCTCGGAGCATCAATTTATTCACGCCTAAAATTTCGTAGCTTTCCAGAATTTTGCGTTTCGCGTATTGACCTAGAGTAATAGTGATCAGGACTGCAGCTACCCCAATGATTACTCCTAGCTGAGTTAAAAAAGATTTTGCCTTGTTTCTCAACAAATTATCCAACGCCAGAGGGAAGACTGACTTTATAATGCGTCCCAAAGTCGCAATTGAAATAGCGGGAAGCCTTGGAGAGTGACGCAATGATTTCATGGCGTCGTCGCTGCGCAAAGAATTGACAACAGAACTTTTAGATTTTGAATTTACAGCATTCGACTGCCCTTCAACAAACGCACCATCCTTCATTAAATAAACCTTGGAACAGTATTTGGATACCTCCCTGTCGTGTGTAATGAGAATAACAGTCTTGCCTTGTTGATTGAGTTCCTTCAAAAGCTCAAGCGTTTGCCTAGCACTTTCGCTGTCTAAATTTCCCGTGGGCTCATCTGCCAAGATCCAATCCACATCATGAATAAGAGCTCTAGCAATAGCCACTCGTTGCTGTTGTCCCCCGGAAAGCTGGTTAGGAAAATGCGTTGAGTGTTTGGGGATTCCCAGCGTTTTGAGTAGGCCCTTGGCTTTATCTTTGGATTTTTTATAATGAGATTTGGAATCTTTAACTGCCAATTCACTTGGATACAAAGTGGGGAGTAGAATATTGTCTAACACTGAAGTGCGTGACAGCAGGTGAAACTGTTGAAATACGAAACCAATTTTCTGGTTTCTCAATACCGTGAGTTCGTCTCCAGACATTTTCGTGATATCGAGTCCATTGAAACGAAGTTGCCCTGAAGAAGCCTTAAGTAGAAAACCCAGAATATAAAACAAAGTCGACTTTCCAGAGCCGGACGGACCCTGAATTCCAACAAACTCTCCCGATGACACGTTGAAGTTTAGGTTTTTTAAAACCTCCACTTCACGGTTTCCAATTTTATAGGAGAACGATAAGTTTTTGACTTCTAACATGGATCAGCTACTCGCTTTGAATTAGGGTTAGAAAGTCAGTCTGTTGAACTTTTTCCCCTTCATTCAACCCCTTGAGAATTTCAAAGACCTCTTCATTCTGAGCGCCTACTTCGATTTCTTTTTTCTCTCCCTTTTCAGACTTAACAAAGAACTGACCACCCTTCTTTTGAATAAATTCGTGAGGAAGAAGGAGTACTTTGGATAGTTTTAAGGTGAGAATATCTACAACAACGGACATTCCCGGCTTCAATTGAACATCCCGGTCCAATATTTGAATAGAAACGGGAAATTCCACCCTTGCTCTGTCCCAGTCCCTTTGCTCGATAGAAGCTTGGGAGATCTGCTGAATTTTTCCCCGGTAAGTTTTTCCGGGAATGGCGGTAGCCCGAATCACGGCCTCTTGTCCAACCACTAACTTCAGAATTTCTACTTCAGGGGCAGCCGCCTCTACGAATAGCTGGGTCAAATCATCAATTCGGACTAATGCATTGCCCCCTTGTGTGTTTTGAGGGTCCGCATACTCCCCTTGCTTTTTAAGAACTTGTACAACGGTTCCAGTAAAAGGAGCCCTCAACGGAAAAATCTCTGTACCGCTCTCTTTTAAGGATTGAGCCATACTGACTATCGGAGCGCCCTCACGCACGGTCTCTCCCATATGAACATAAATATTTCGGACATAACCACTGTAAGGGGCCGTAATTATACTTTTTCGATTAGGTGTAATGTTTCCTGAGAAAGAAACTCGTTGAGTCAGCTCCCCACGAACTACAGTCCCAAGTGGAGTGGTGGAAGGTTTATTTACAGAACATGAAGCCAACATAGCTAATGAAATTCCAGCACTCAGTAATTTGGCCTGAGACTGAGTTTTATACCTAGCTCCGTGATTAACTCCAAATTTATGAGCTAGAAATCGTTTCATAAAGTTTTCCCTTGTAATAACTGTGTTTGGCCTTGTTGCGAAGAGCTTCAAAATACGTTGAATAGAATTGAATCTTGGCATCCAGCAAACTATTGAGCCCCGTAATCAAATCTAAGTAAGCTACTTTTCCTTCTCGGTATTGCGTTTCCAAAGTATGGTAAGTTTGTTCTTCACTGGCCAGAAGCTCTTGATTGAGAACAAGACTTTTCTGAATTCGGTGAATATTCAACATTAAGGTATTAATGGCCGCATTTACTTCTAACAAGTTCTGGGTGAGAGTATTTTCTTGAATATCTCTGCTTAAGTGAGCCACCTCCACATTTCTCTTACGAATTCCCCAATCCCAAATATTATATTG
>JBDSKY010000131.1:0-8354 GCA_039916675.1 Bdellovibrionia bacterium | reverse complement strand
CCTTCGAAGTTTACAACGATGACTCGACTCATTTATCAGTACGGGAAATCCCATCCTAACGGAGATCAAATTTCTGATCTCATCCTCGATTACACTAATAAATCGCCCTTTTCTTTAGCAGAGTGGGTAGATGCTATTGACTACTTCTACCGATGGTTAGTAACCCAAAATCGCAAAATTGATTTTCTTCCGATGCTGAAATACCTAGATTGTTGTATTGCTTCTCCTGAGGCGAGAGAGGGAGGCCAGACCTTTCCTGCTCTCTTAGAAGATATGCTGAAAGTCTGTGGGTACGACAGTTAGGGAGAAGAGAAGCATGAACAATCTAGCAAGAAATGCGAGCCTCTTTCTCTCAGCTTCATTTATACTCCTCACTGGATGCCTACCCGTTATCGAACAATACGTGGGCGACTACTCGGGAAAGCTCCTAATCAAAACGCCGACACTGTTACGAGAAGATGATGTTACGGTTCGGTTCACTTCCAGAGAACCAAACCAGCTCTACCTGAACGGACATTCCCGAAAGCAACTTGAAGGACCGGATTGGCAATGGGAAATCCGCGCCGTCCCTCATTCTTCAGCAATTGATCTCAAAGTAGGTGGAGAACTCCAGTATGTAGGACGGCTCAATAAAACTTCAAAAGAGTGTTTTGAATCATATCATATTTTAACCGAAGACATAGTCACAACTCCCTTTGCACGAATCTGCTTTGGAAAACAGGAATCTCGTTTAGAAGTCCAAAACAAGGAAAGCTCGATTATCCTGACCTTGCACCGGTCAAAGCCGGGTGAATTCCCTTATCTTGAAGATCCTTCCAACTACACAACTTCCGAATTACGAAATCGAGCAGGTCAGCTAGGGTTTGATTTCCGGTTCTCATCTGAGAAGTTAATTCGTGCACAATTGAATCTGCGCCTAAGTAAATTAAACCTCTCGCCTCATCTTTCCGCCAGTTCTGTCTTGAACATTGGAGCCTACTCTATCCAGGGCGTAATTACCTCCGTAGGTGAACTAGTTCCCTTTTTATTTCCAAATCATTGGCTCAACGTGAAGGAGGATTCTCGTTTACTCAAAGCTCAGGAATACACGATAAAGATTGCAAAACTCGATTCCATGCAAAAAGCTGAAAGCCTAGGCATAATCTTAGGGAGAGACCAGCACCTTTGGACACAATTAAAAAAAGATCGGGAATTCATCCGAGAAATCGAAACTGAGATTCAGATTATAAAACAAAAGGGAAGGCTCCAACCCGGATCACTACTAGCAATTCAATCCGAAGGCAATAATTTGGATCAAACTATCGCCGCTCTAGAGTCAATGATACCTTTAGAATTAAGCGCATTGTCGCACGCGGCGGGCTTCATAAACCCTAACGCGATTGCTACACTGGAAGTAGACCCCCTCGGAGACATTGCAGCACCTAATGAGCTCGATCTCATGGATTTGGAAATACAAGCGATTCACGTTGCCCCAGAAATTAAGCAGCTGGAAGAACTCCTCGAAGCATCTAAAACTTCCAAACGCAATCGATCGTTGCAATGGATGAGCTCGACCGGTGATCTACAAGGCAGCTTAGGTATAGGACTTCCAACTTATATAAGTATTGGCTCCAGTCATCTTCGTGACCTCCTCACGACCAAAGATCAAGTTAACTCCATCATTCTTAGAAAGGTATCGGATACTTTTAATGATTATTACAAAAGTCTGGACTCCTACCAATTTGCTGTAAAGGGCGTGGTCCTGCAAGAAAAGAGAATTAACAAAGCTCGAAAGTTGTTACAAACGGGCTCAATTAACACCGTCCATGGCTTGAGAGATTCACTTCGACTTCTCGCTATCAATCACACCAATGTACTGATGGCGCAGTATGCCTGGTATGATTCGGTGTCCAGATTAAATCGTCTGCTTGCTAAAGACTCTTACGCCACTCTATTAGACGGGACTGTCCCTGCCGAAAATATTCAATAAATAGTAACTAAATTACCCGCTTTGTGTCCAAAAGCCATTGTACGACATCCTTAAATGTATGCTGCGCAGGGCGCCATTTATAACCTAACTCTTGCTCAGCCTTGGAAGAATCCACAAACCAATAAAGAACAGCATAATCTAAAACATCAACTGGAATTGGGGTCTTCAAACCCAATTTAGCTAAAATAAAACAGGCCCCTCTAATAAGAGTATTAGGAATGGTTAAAACGAAATCGCTCTTCCCGGCTAACTTTCGAACAATTCTAGACATATCCGCAATCGTGAGGTTATCACCGCCCAAAATATAGCGTTCGCCCTTTCTTCCTTTTTCCAAGGCAAGAACAATCCCGCGACCGATATCTTCAACATGCGCTACAGAGGTACCTCCAGAGCAAACCATTGAGAGACTTTCTTTTAAAATCTCTACCAGATTGCCTGCTGTGACCATCCCCTCATCATGGGGACCATAGGCCTCACAAGGATTAACTGTGACAATATCTAAATCATAGTCACGTACATACTGCTTTACCACTTGTTCGGCTTTATGTTTGGCAATGCTGTATTTTAAAGATGTTTCAGAAAGAGTGTAGTCTGACTTTTCGTCAAAGACCTGAGGCTTTTTGCTTGCATCAATAGCAGCAGAGGAAGAGACATACACAGCGCGAATTTTTCCGCTGGCCCTGACCGCTTCTAACACATTGCGGGTTCCACCCACCGCAATAGTTTCAAGTTGGCTCTCAAGTTGCCGGATATCTGTCCAAGAAGAAATGCAGGCTAAATGAACAACTGCATCACAACCCTTCATTCCTTCAAACAGACTCTGTGGATCACAAATGTCCCCAATATGCCGTTCAAAGGTAAGATGCTTGATTCGATCAGTATTACTTTCTTTACGAAGGAGACATCGAACTGTGTGACCTTTCTGAATGAGTTCACTCACGGTTCTAGATCCTAAAAAGCCATTTCCACCGGTGACAAAAACCTTCATTTTAAGCTACTTTCTGAATTTATTATACCAAGATGAGTTACCTTAGAACGCGAAGCAAAGCAAACGAATTTCCGAATCGGCCAGAAGCGCTATCCTATCCTCCGTAATAGCTCCTTGTATATCATTAACAAAACGATATAATTAGTTATATGATATTAAGAATTTTGATCCCTTCATTTTGGCTTATGTTTCATGTTGTTTCAGCCTTAGGCGGGCAGACTTTATCGCGCATGGAGGAAACTAAATTTCATAGAAATTACAAAGAGAGTTTTGGCAATTACTATAAGTACAATGAGCTGGCCCGCCAAATGGCATGTGATCGTGGCCCAACCCATGTATTGAGCAACGAGGAACTTAGTGATAAATTCAAGAAAATATCTGGCGAAAGCGTAAAGATTACAAAATCTTTCTATACTGCACCCTCGAAAGAAGAGGGCCAATTTTTTGAAGTAGAAGAATTAGAGATGTCCGGCCCCGGTTCAAATAATACGAGGATTCTGGTAAAAACAGAAATGAATCGGGAATATCGAATATCTCGTCACATCATAGAAGTTCAAAGACCATGTTTGACAACTTTTTGTTCAAAAAGTGAATACAATGCCAACTGCAAATTTCTAGGCGCAGAGATTTTTGATTTTAATAAGGACTCTTTTCTTAAAAGTAAACGATGGATTAATGAAGAGGGAAAAACAGAAAGAATCGTATATGCAGAGCGTAAAGTATTCCCTCTGAAAAAAATATATCGTTCTGGGAACCCGTTGACTGCTGATCTCCACCGAGAGAGGCTCAAGATTGCAAAAAGGGATGATCGCGTAATTGTAACCCTTCTGGACTCAGGCGTGGATTATAATCATCCTGGAATTGCTTATAAAGTTTCACGAGCTTCCAAAACTACTCTCAAAGGTTATGACTATGTTACAGGCGACCATAAGCCTTATGATCAAAATGTGATTGTCAATGATATCAATAATCATGGGACGCACGTTGCTGGAATTGCGGCGCGAGGGAGCGATGATATTGAGATACTCCCTTTTCGTTGGGAGGGTGACTTATCGCAACTGGAAAAAGCCCTCGAAGCGTCCTACAAGTTTGGTTCTCGTCTTGTAAATTTAAGTATTGCGCAGACAAATCCGGATATCGGCGCCAAGTTCTCTCAATTAATACCTAAATATAAAGATGTACTTTTTATCGCAGCGGCTGGAAATGATAGACAAGAACTCGGGGTTTTCTCAGTATTTCCGGCTCGACTCAAGTTCCCTAACCTACTTATCGTTGCGGCCGTTAATGATCAGGGTCATTTATGGGAGCATAAAGAGAAAGGTTCAAATTGGAGCAAGGAATTCGTACACATAGCTGCACCGGGAGTTAAAATTTTTTCTTTACTACCTGAAGGAGATTTTGGTCAAAAAACGGGAACTTCTATGGCTGCTCCATTTGTTACAAATATTGCCGCCAAAATGAAGATAATCATGCCCTCGATTACTCCAGAACAAACGATCGAAATTTTAGAAAATTCGATTGTGAAGAATAGCAGCCTAGAAGGAAAGATCATGTTTGCTGGAATCGCAAATGAAGAGGCAGCCCTTAATTTGACTCGGAAACTACTCCAACAGGCCGAACCAACTAAATAGCTGGTCCGACCCGCGTTCTTCAAAATTAAATTAGCTCTATTCCGCTACTTGCCGTTTATGAGAGTAATCAGAAGAAGATGAGCCAGATTGAGCGTTAAAATCACCTCCCTCGTTCAAACCTAAAGCCAGGTTTAGAACTTCAGTGGCCGTTTCAACGAACTCAAATTTGAGCGCCGATCGCACTTCCTCAGGAACATCACGCAGATCTTTCTGATTCCGCTTGGACAAGATCACCCGCTCAATTCCAGAACGATGGGCGGCAATCACTTTTTCCTTAATCCCCCCCACTGGCATGACTGCGCCCCTCAGGGTCACCTCGCCTGTCATGGCTAGCTTACTGTCCACGCTTCTTCCTGTTAGGAGGGAAGCAATGGTAGTCAGCATGGTAATACCCGCTGACGGCCCATCCTTGGGAATTGCCCCCGCAGGGACGTGAACATGGATATCTTTCTTCTCAAATTCAAAGCTAGGTATCAAATGAGCCAACCGTGAACGCACTAAACTAAGTGCAATCTGAGTTGATTCCTTCATCACGTCACCTAATTGCCCCGTCAATATCAGCTGCCCTTTTCCCGGCATCAGATTAGCTTCTATGAAAAGTATTTCGCCGCCCTGTGGAGTCCATGCAAGGCCCGTTGCTACACCTGGAGGACTAAGCCGTTCAGCCACTTCATGAACAAACCGCTCAGCGCCCAAAAGTTCATCTAGACTTTCCACTTCTACTCGAACAGGAAGTTCTGCATTAGGTTCCAATACTTTCTCCGCTAAAGATCTACAGAGAGTAGCAATCTTCCTTTGTAAATCACGCACACCTGCTTCCCGCGTGTAAGAGTGAATGACTTTAAGAACACCCGCATCCGATAGGACTAATTGTTCCGCAGTTAACCCGTGCTCCTCAAGTTGTTTTGGAATCAAATGATTCTTAGCAATGTGAAGCTTCTCAGCAGTGGTGTAGCCGCTTAATTCTACTACTTCCATCCGATCCAATAAAGGAGCGGGAATAGAATCAAGGCTGTTTGCCGTTGCTATAAAGAAGACCTTAGACAAGTCAAAAGGAACATCCAGGTAATGGTCTAAAAATGTGTTGTTCTGTTCAGGGTCCAAGACCTCGAGCAGAGCAGCCGAGGGATCGCCTTGAAAGCCCCGACCAAGCTTGTCAATCTCATCTAACATGAAGACAGGATTATTCTCGCCCGCTCGTTTTATCCCCTGTATAATTCTTCCCGGCATGGCTCCGATATAGGTCCTTCTGTGACCTCGGATCTCGGCATCGTCTCTCACTCCGCCTAGGCTTCCTCTGACGAATTTCCGGCCCATGGCTTTAGCAATGCTCTGCCCAAGACTTGTCTTACCAACCCCAGGGGGTCCAACAAAAAGCAAAATTTGTCCTCGGCCAGATTTTTTCAATTTCATTACAGCAAGGTGCTGTAGGACTCGTTTCTTGATCGGCTCAAGTCCGTAGTGATCGCGATCCAATGTCTCTCTTGCTGAAGTAAGATCTAACGCTTCAAAACTAGAATTCGCGCCGGAACTAGCCGATGACTTTGACCAAGGAAGCGCGCACAGGAGATCCAGATAATTCCGAATCACATGGGTCTCGGGAGAGCCGTTTCCTACAGCTTCAAGTCGGTTCAACTCCTCCAATGCCACTTTCTTAACGGCTTCCGGCATTTGAGCTTCATCAATTTTTTTACGATATTCCTCTTTGTTAGCGCCTCCGCCTATTCCACCTAAGCTCTGCCCTTCGCTTTCTCCCAATTCTTCTCGAATAGTTTTCAGTTGCTCACGCAGGATGGCTTCTCTTTGAAACTTACCCATTTTTTGGGAAAGCTTTTCGCGAATCTCGCCTTGTACCTCTAAAGAATTCTTAAGATTTTGCATGATGCCTAAAAGCAATAAAACTCGATCTCGGATCGCACGAGTCTCTAAGACTTCCTGCTTTAAAGATTTTTCAATCTCGAGGTTGCTCGCACAAAGGTAGGCAAGGAACGAAAGGTCTTCGATTCCGTCCACAAGTTCGGCAAGCTGCTTAGTGTCTGCCGGTAAAAGCTCCAGAATTTCTTTCGCCAGAGTTTTTAAACTTCCTAACAGGGCTTTATGTGTCGACTGATCGTCGTCGGTAATTTCCTTCCAAACGTCTCCATCGGCCCAGATATGGTTTTCACTATTTTCAAAGCTGTTCACTCGGTAACGAGAAATCCCTCGTAATAAAATCTGATACCCGTTTTGGGGATCGCCTCGAAGTTTTTCAATCTTAGACAAGGTACCTACCGAGTATAGATCGTTTGAAGTAACGTCTCGTCCTTCGGTATCAACTTTTTCAGAAACAGCTAAAATTGTCCGGCCTGTATCGTAAGCTTTTTGGACTGCAGCAATACTTCCCGTCCGTCCCACCCTAAGTGGGACCGCTGAGCCTGGATAAATAACGGTACTTTTGATAGGTAATACTGGAATTGTTTTCATTTTAAGTGGTCTCCTAGACCGTTTTACATTTCGATAATATTCGAACTATCAAACAATATGGGCAGGACTTCTTCTTTGTCAAATGAGTGAAAGCTCGGTATGTTGCAACTTCGCTAAGTATCGAATAGGTTGTTTGTTAATAGTGTTTAGACGGTCGTTAGTGACGCATTGACGATTGGTACGGGTGTGTTGAATGAAATCTACTTACTGTCCTAACCTCAAGAAAATCCCTTTATCCTTAATATTTTACGCCTTGAGCGACCCTGTTCGACTCGAAATTGTGCAGGCCCTGCTTGAGCAGGACGAGATTTCTTGTGGCGCTTGTAAGAGCCCGTTGTCCAAATCAACAATGTCTCATCATTTCAAAGTCCTTCGAGAGTCCGGCCTAATTGTGAAACGAGGTGAAGGAAAAGTGCATTACCTATCACTGCGGCGCGTCGAGATTGAAGCTCGCTTTCCCGGTTTACTCATTATATTGGGCAAGCTAAAAGGACCGCTTTAAGCTTATCAACTACTTGTTCATTCAGTTCATGCCCAATTCCATGGAGTACATGAAAATCTCCCGTAATTCCCATCGTAGCCAATTTCGAATGGGCCAGTAGGGCTCCTTCGCAGTCCACCACTTCGTCCTGGTCCCCATGAATGCCGTCCCATCTAAAATTTAGACGTGTAGGAAGTTCATCCATAAGAAAGCCAGAACTTATCCCTATTACCTGCCTTACATTTTTCATGGCATTACCAACAAAGGGAGCAAGATAACCACCCTGGGAAAAACCAATAATTCTTTTAGGAATGTCTGAAAGACCCAGAGCGTCGATCGCAGAACATAAAAACCGTATGGACGTTCGCATATCTACAAAATAATCATTTTGAACCGGGTCATGAAAGTACCAGCTGTAACCGACCTTATAGCCACTTTCAGTTTTTCTAGGAATCGGAAATGGGCCGTTAGGGGCCAGCACTCTGCTATCTTTCGGACAAGCATCGCTGAGAACATGGACTAAGCTTTCCCCCTTCTGCAAATAGCCATGGAGAATCAAAATCAGCTCTTTCTCTTCTTTGCCTGAGGATTCCAACTCAACATAATCAAAAGGCAAAGGAGCATCCAAGTAGAGTCTTTGAGTTTTCATGTTTCTAAAATATCACGCCGCAGCAAATCATACGAAAAAAAGAATTGCTCACTCCAGTAAACGGAAACGGTTCAACAAAATTGATTCAATGGAAATGGGGGAGGCGAGTTTAAGATTGGAAATGATTGAACTAAAAAAGCGAACATGAAGCCTCTCCTAGGAGAGACTTCATG
>JBDSKY010000130.1:0-6735 GCA_039916675.1 Bdellovibrionia bacterium | reverse complement strand
CCCAGTTCAGATTCCGATACTGAACTGTGCTCCGATCCGATTCCGTTTTTCAGACATCTGATCTGAAATCAGATGACAGTTTCTGATCCGTAACCGATCTGTTTCCGATCCGATCCAATTTTAGGTCAATCTGACGCAGGATTTTCTATTCCGCCTACATCCGCTCAGGCATCGGAATCCCCATCAAAGTAAGTCCACGACCTAAAACCCGATGAGTAGCCTCCACCAACATCAACCGAGCACGAGTAAGTTCAGGACTATTTCCCAGCACCTTACATTCCCGATAGAATACACCAAATGCCTTGGTAACATCGATCAAGTAATTAGCCAATTGACTCGCCTTAGAGAAATTCAACGTTCTTTCCAAATGAAGCGGAAATTGTCCAAGAGTTTTAACCAAAAGAATTTCTTCATTAGTCGTAAGCTGTCCATACAGTGACTTTTCCAACGTGACTTCACCCTTGAGCTCACCAGAGTCGCGAGCTTTTCTAAGAATGCTTAGGCATCGAGTATGAGCGTATTGAAGATAGGGTCCAGTTTCTCCCTCAAAATCCACTACACGTTCGATATCAAATTCAACATCCTTAATTGGATCAGTATGAAGATCGTGAAACACCACGGCACCAATAGCAACGGCTTCGGCCGTAGCTTCCAGCTCTGTAGGTGACAAAGGAGCGTTGATTGAAACCATGGCCAATTGTCTTTGCTTGATTAATTCTCCTACGCGAATTTTGGCGAGTTCTAAAACCTCGTCTAAAGTTACAAAGTTTCCTTTTCGAGTAGACATTTTTGCATCTTTGAAACGATACAAGCCGAAGGGAATATGTTCGCAACGATCAGCCCACTCTAAACCCATTTTTTTGAGTACGGCAAAAACCTGCTTAAAATGAAGCCGTTGTTCGGCGCCAACAATATAGGTCATTCGATCAAATTTAAATTTGTTATAGCGATATATTGCGGCCGCGACGTCGCGAGTCGCATAGATCGTTGCTCCATCACTTTTTTTCAAAATACAGGGAGGTAATTCTTTACCCTTCTCATCTTCAACGGGAACTATCCAAGCTCCGTCACTTTCGATAAGTAATTTCTTGTCTTCAAGTTCTTTCAATAAAGGATGAAGCTGGTCTTTATAAAAACTCTCACCCCAATAATGGTCAAAACTAACGCCGAGGCGTTTGTAGCATCTCTCAAATTCCTTCATGGAAATATCGACGCATTTTTTCCAAAGAGCAGTAATCTCCTTGTCACCCTGCTCAAGTTTCAAAAAGGCTTGTTTAGCTTCTTCTTCAATCTTAGGATCTTTGGCAGCCTCCGCATTTATTTTTACGTAAAGATCTACCAGGTCCATCATGGAAAGGTCGCTTTCGATGGTCTTGCCGAAAACCCGAAAGGCTACGGTCAACATCCCGTATTGCTTGCCCCAGTCTCCTAAATGGTTGATCGAAGTCACGTGGTATCCACGATATTGACCAATACGATCTAACGCGGCGCCCAATGCTGTCGGTCTCAGATGATAAATATTCAAGGGCTTGGCAACATTGGGAGAGCTGTATTCTAAGACCCAGCTTCCACGTGAATTCTTAGGGAGTGAACCAAATTGCCCCAATCCATCGCCTTTGAGAATATCGGTTAAAAGCGCATCAAGGGCTTTCTCAGACGGGACCGTAAAATTGACGTAAGGCCCCACGGCTCGAATATCAAGGCCAACTTCCCCGGATACCTTTGGATTCAGTTCGGCGGCTATGCCTTCGGCTACTTGGGCTGGTGATTTCCTTAATTGTTTCGACAACTTAAAGCACGGGAATGCAAAATCGCCCAGTTTAGGATCTGGTGGGATCTCCAAGTCTGTCGTTTGAATCGGTGCGTTAAGTACAGTGCTTAGCACCGCGGCTGCAATTTTTGCGAATCTCTCCATGGTCTTGGTCCCTCAGGGAAGCAAATACCATAACTAGGCACCATTACAAAGGGTCTGCTGGAGGGCCCAGCGGGGTTAGGCTGGTTTACTCCGTTTTTTGGCATGTAATTAAATATTTAAGCCGTTCCGGGAGTTTGCCGATTAGAAGTTGAGATGAAGATCAAAATCAGCCAAGAGCAGAGAAAGCGAATTTTCACTATTGGTTTCAAGGTTGCTAAGGTTGCCTTCGCCATTATGTTAGTCTTATGGGCGTTAAATTGGATTTTTCAGACATTCAAACACAACAAGTTGAGACCGCTTAGCAATCGTAAATATGATCTTTCTCCTTCAACTTATTATGCAGATCTAACCCGGGCTTTTGAAAATCTACAGATTAGGATGAACCGGATTCGGCATAGCACCGAAGAAAATGAAAAGCTTCGTCTTGAAAACATGAATCTGAAGTTGAATCTAGAAAATGCTCGATATGACTGCAATGCGAAGGCAGCAAAAGAGAATACGAAAGAATTTGAACTGAAACTAAGTCGGGAAACCGGCGCGAAAGTTGGAAGAAGTCTATCGGGCATCAATTACCAGGCTCCTCCTCAACTTTTCCCGTCACAGCTTTATACTTTAGCCATGGCCTATATCGTCGCGCGTGAGGATGAAAAAGCTGTTGTGCTCTTGACATTACTGACTGGACAAGAAGGAAATTCGATCTATAAAACTGCGAAAAATTTACTGATGACTGGGGTTGCTTGGTATCGAATCGAGAATTTTACTTTGGCAGATTATTATTTCGAAGAAGTGCTTAAACAACCAGAGAGCGATATTTCGATCCAATCCCAGGCCCAAGCCCGCTTGTGGAAAGCCCTTGTTGCCGAAAAATTGCAAAAAAGATTTAAATCCCAATACTGGCTTAAAGAATTGGTCAATCATCATCCCAATTCTATGGAATCGAAATGGATAAACATAGTCGAGAAAAAGCATGAGTCAGGCAATTAGTAATATGGGCATGGCGTCATTGATAAAGTTAGGAATTTTATCCGTTTCTTTAGCGTTCCTACCTCTCACCTATTCGATTGAGGCCAGGGCCGCAGAGCCCGAAGCTGCTGTTCCAGAGGTTTCTACGGCCAAAGAAGGAACTGCCGTTCCAACAGAGTCCAAAGCAGAAGCGAAGAAGAAAGCCGAAGAAGCTCGGCTGGCCAAAAGTGAATCTGAAGAAGAAGTGCGTTTAAGTATGCTGAATCAACTTCAGGTACGTGAAACGGATAGAAAAAAGAGTGATCGACTTGAAGAAGCTGAACTTGGAAAACGAGTGGGTGGTCCTGTTCAAGAGGTGTCGCTATCTTCAAAGGATTTAGAGGTTTCCCGAGACGGGGTTGAAGGAATGTGCGGTTCCTTACTGGACTACATGGGAAAAGTGGAGATTTTGGATTCCACTCGAAGCCATATTTTGGAATCCAAACCGAATATACTATTTCCCTGCGGATCATGGATATCGGTTAGATCGGGATGGGGCCAAATTAAGTTCCGAGATGGGCAAAAGGTCCGTTTGGGTGCCGACACCTTAGTGCAGATTCAGAGCGAAAAAGATCAGTTGATCCTTTTCCGGGGAGTAACATATGTCGAGACTAGTGCAGGCAACGGAGAATTTAGACTTTCCACCTCAATTGGGCGGGCGCGCATTAACCGAGGGAAAATAGTTTTTCTTTACAGCCCAGAGAGCGATATTACGCAACTCATCAGCCTGGAAAACTCGGCCACTCTTGAAAATAGATTTGAAAGCGAAAGACGAGTCGAAGTTCAACCTGGGGAGTCCTCAGAGCTCAATTTTAAACAACTGCGAGTAATTCCTCTTTTGCCATCCTCGGTGGCCAGTGCTTCTCTTAAAAAGATCTTAGATCAACTCGGAGTTCCAGATTCTGACAAGGTGCAGGCAATTCGGATAGCGACAAATCGCCAAGAAAAAAAGTTCGCCATTCTGCGAAAAAAGGAATTTCCAGAGAAAACTGACGACGTCAGTTCAGACGAGACCTCAGGCGGAGGGCGCGGATTGGCAAGTCTAAGCGTCGTTAAACAAAAAGAACAGGACGAATTAGCGGCAACCAATAAGCCATATTTGAGGCATCGATCGGATCCTCGATATCCGAAGTTGGAAGCGCAAATGATATCGAGAATGACAGGGGGAGTCCCGTCCGGTGGCAAGTTAGTGAATCCAAGAACTAGGAGTCAACGGGGTAGGCAGATCGCTAGCGAAGTTCCGGAAGAAGAACAAGTTCATTCGCATCGCCTTCTCCCTTCAGAACTATCTGCAAAGAAAAAACTGATTAATGACTTATCCAAAATTAAGATTGAATAAGTTTCTAGGAACGTTGTTTCTCGTGACTCACATCCTATCTTCTTGCCCCGCGTTAGCCGGAATTATCGAGTTGTCTGGCAGTTTTGCATTTAGTTCAAGCAATTATGGCGCTACCGGATATCGGTGGAAAAGAAGCTGGGAAGCTTCCGTGGGATACTATCTATCCGATTTGACCGAAATTCAAATTTCAGCCGAAGACATCGTAGATCGCACTATGTTAGGAAATATCGAGGACACAACCTTTCATGACCAGATCTTCAGCCTTGAATTTGTGCAGTCGCTTCTTTCCAAAAGGTTTGGATTCCAGCCGTTTGTTAAGGCGGGAGTTGGCCAGCTTCTTCGCGAGGGTACTGGCACTTATGCCGGTGGAGTCCCTCCGCCGTTTCTCATGGGTTCGCTTACAGGGATTTTGGGTGGGGGGCTTCGTATCTTCATCAATCAACAATTTTCTCTTAAGAGTGAAGTCACCTCCTATCTTAGAAACGGATCAATCTCGACCTGGCAGGATAACTTTGCCGTACATTTCGGATTCTCCTACTACTTCTAATTTTTTTCAGAAAAAAGTATCCATTTTTTTTCTATTCACTTTTTTACTAGTTTTTGGATGTACGGGCTGTGGCGGCCTTTCCTATTTGCTTCAGGCCGGCAAAGGTCAATTGGCCTTAATCAATCATGCCAGACCCATTCAGGAAGTTTTGAAAGATGAAAAAGTGGCACCCAGAATGAAAGCACTTTTAGCGGAAATCAGTCCAATAAAAATTTTTGGCGAACAGAAAGGCTTGAAGCCTACCCATAATTATACAGACTTTATAAAACTTAATCGACCTGCCGCCGTTTGGGTAGTGAGTGCAAGCCGACCTCTTCAATTTGAGGCGAAGGAATGGAATTTTCCGTGTATCGGGTCATTTCCTTATTTGGGTTGGTTTGACAGGGACGATGCTAAGGGTTTTTCAAAAGAACTTGAAGGTGAAGGTTGGGATGTGGATCTGCGTGGTGCCCGAGCTTACTCGACTTTGGGATGGTTTAACGATGCTGTTTTATCCACAATGATTCCGGAAGGGGATGAAGCATTAGGGGAACTAGTCAATGTAGTGCTCCATGAATCCGTGCATGCGACCGTTTACATAAAAGGACAGTCATATTTTAACGAAAGTCTCGCGAGTTTTGTAGCGGATCGCCTTACACCTGAATATCTGAGTCTAAAAAGGGGTCCAAAATCTCGAGAAATGGTTGCCTATGAGGCGGTGGAACTGAGCAGTAAGGCAAATACAAAAGTCTTATCTGCTGCCTATCAAAAACTTGCCCAGCTCTATGATTCAAATCGTTCGATTGAGGAAAAAAAACTGGAGAAAGCCCGGGTGTTTTCCAGGCTCAAGGCAGAGTTGAAATTTCAGCGAGATATTAATAACGCTACCTTGATTCAGTACAAGACCTACAATACCGGTGAAACAGAATTTCAGGAGCTATTGACGAAATGCGGTTCCGATTGGGCCAGGTTTCTAGCCATGATGAAAAACCTGAAATCGGAATCCTTTTCTCAGCCTCAACAAGAAACTATCAAGGATGTATTAGCTCCTGCGGTTCAGGCAAACTGCGCTTACTGATGGTTAGTAATTACACCAAGGGTTCCTGATACGATTTGGTTGTCGTAGATTGGAGCCATTGGGCAGCCGGTGTAAAGTACAGATCCATATGCTCGGCAATTGTCGGACTTAGGTTGAGAAATTACTACTGCTAAAGGTCCATGTCCAACCGAAGCTTGATCATTAAAATTCAAAGTCTTGGTGCTTGGTACGCCGGCACAAGGACCTGATTGTGGGCTACCGTAGCTTACTTTTACATCCTCAGATCTTGAACCAACAGTAACTTTAAATTGAAGGCAGCTATAGTTAGCTACGTAGCCGGTGCAAGGAATGGCGGTGGGGGATCCAGAAGTAACTTCTACTTTGAAAACATTGTCGGTCGAAATCCCCGATGTAGAATAAGAACCCACGCTTATGCCTGAAGGAGTTGGAGTTCCTCCGTTGTTGCAGCTTCGTACGGAATTTTGAAGGTCAAAGCTATAATTGTAAGCTCCGTTCAAATTAGCAGTTGGAACGCTTGTAGTTGTCATAGGATCTACGTAGGATACCGTTACAGGAGTTTGTGTGTTGTTTGCACTAAGAATGGGTTGAGGTGCTCCGCCACAGCCGATTGCGAGGATGCTTGCAAGAATACTGAAAGAAGTTACTGCAGAGATTTTGGAAAAATTTTTATTCGTATTCATAAAATCCTCTTGGCCAATTGGCCTTTAGTTTGACTTAGTATCGGCACCCCGACTTTCATCGTGGTGTTACCTAGTACTAAAGCAAGGGGTGGGCCAAAGTAGAATCTTATTTAATAACGTATATTTATAGTAAAAAGGCTTAAAAATTTCCTTCCGAAAGAGCAGGAATTATTATTCAGCTGTCAAATAACTAGACAGTTTCGAATGCAGGCT
>JBDSKY010000129.1:0-4917 GCA_039916675.1 Bdellovibrionia bacterium | reverse complement strand
CTCCCCATCGGATTCAGCGGAGGAAGGCTCCTTCACTGGCTCCTTAGCCTCTTCCGCAAAGCTGGGATGAATATTTAGCGTCAAGCAAAACAGGCCTAGAAAGCTGTATAAAGTTAATAAATTTGTCTTTCTTTGAAATCTCATATTGGCTCCTTATTTTCCCAGCGACTTGAATAAGAACGGATATGTAACTGCAACTTCAACTCCGCCTTTTGGTTTTGGAAACTTCCACTTTGTGAGATGGCTTAGAATACATTGGTCTACACTGACATCATTCAGAGTAGAGTTATTGATTCTTGCTGATTTTATAATTCCTGCATTGGCTCCCTTGCCTTGGATTACAAAGTCCACAATCAGTTTACCTTGAATATTTGGATTCTTAATCATTGCTGATTCGTAACAGTAGCGGACTTCAGATACGTGACTGTGGATTACGTTCCCGACTTCTTCTTTCGTCAATCCTTCTTCAACTGAAGCTTCTTTTGCATCCAAGGATACAAAAGATTTACCTTGGCCTTCAATACCGGCTTTTTGGCCTTGGCCATAACCGACTGAAGAACCATCGGCCGAAGCTTTTCCTCCTTGGGTGCCTACTGCGATTGAGGCAACTTCATTGACGCCTGAAAGCTTGGCTAGAGATTGGGAGGCTTTTCCTTGATCGAAGAGAGATTTTAAGGCCGTTTGAGAGCGGGAATTTGATAATAGATTTGACTTAGAGAGCAATGAGAGGACTCCACCTTTGAGCAAGGCCTGGGTAGAGTGCTTAACCTGTTCAGATTGGAAGGCCCTCACGATATTTGTGGTTTTATTTTTTCCTTCGTCTGTTGATTGAGCGGTCTTTTTGCTCCTCTCTCCTTTTGCCGTGGAAGTCATAAGAATTTTAGCAAATTGTGGGGGAATCAACTCTTCGTGCGTGACCTCTCGGTGAGGCATCAGAAATGATAAAATGATCAAAGCAGCAACTGAAAGTACCGTACCCCTCATGGCTTTCTTGAATAAGCTCTCGTCAACAGCAGTATGTAGGCCTTCCGTTGAAATCCATGTGGGAGAAAATTCGGGATGTAAATCGGAATAACGATAAGGATGAATTGTGACTTTAAGTTGATTGCCTTTTGATTTGGAGGATAATTCAATCACATTTTTGTTAATAAATTCGTCTTTGTACTCTTCTACTTTAAGAGTAGAAAGATCTCGGACCCGGACTCCGTTAGAAATACTTTCAAGTGTCCATTGAAAAGGATGGCCTATGCCGAAAGGTTCGCTGGGGTCCCAGACCGAAGTTCGAAGAACTGCTCCGCCCTTGGATAAAAGTGTAACTAAAAGTGCTTGTGTCATTCTGCGTACCTCATTTCGCGGAGGATTTCTTGAGTCTCAGTTCGAAACCCCCGGCGTTTATGGTAGAGATGGATCTTTTTCCTGCGTTTTTCTTTTTCTGAAACCTGAGTCAATGAGTCGAGAGGCCTTTTATTCACGCCTTCAACTACATCGCCGTCAAAGTCGATTACTTTCTGCCGTGATTTCTCCGCAAAAGCAGAGTTAGCGAAAAGGCCTGCAGAGGAAAGGAGTAAAAAGAATATGAAAAGCCGAGGTAGAATAAATTTTAAAGTCATGGGGTTTTTCTCGCTTTCATTTCGTCTATTGCCTTTATCTCGTCCATAATTGGTTTAACTTCCAACCAGGCTTCGGCTTTGGCACCTGAAGCCGTCAAGGTGAGGCCTTTCATAATCGAGAGAAGTGATGGGGTAACAAGTTTCTTTTCTTGAAGTTCCTGCAGGATGAAAGCATTTTTAGCCCAAGAATGACTTGAGTAGGCCTCAATCCATAGGGATTTGAGACGATCTTCAGAGGAGGCAATTTGTCGTCGCATTTGGGTTTTTTCTTGAGGCTTCTGCGGTGCGAATGTCCAATCTGTTTTAGGATCTAATTTTTCGAGGTAAGAAATTGAGACTTGTTCAGTCGGCGATTCTGCCAATTTTTTGGATTTTTCACCAATTTCCCCAGATTTGGCCTGAAATGGTTGAATAATGTCATTCAGATTTTTTTGATATTCTTTGAGCTCAGGATCAGTCAGATCTTTAGGTGGAGTACTCGCTGCCAATGTAGAGGTGAAGTCTGAATAGGTGAGGGCAAGCTCGCTTAGAACTTCGGATCGGATCCCATTCCAGGGTAGTTCAAGTATTTTTCCAGCGGTTTTTTCTAGTTCCTTGATCCATTCGGCTCTATGTGTGATGGATTTGGCTGAGACTGTTTTCATCGGCACTGCGGTCTTCAATTCCAAGCGAGCCTTTGCAAAATTTTCTGGCACCAAATGTGTCAATACTGGGAGGGTAGAGAGGCGAATCATTGGATCGAGTTTATCCCAACCTGTTGCCAGAGTACGGAGTAAGACTAGTCTGCGGTGAAGTTCAATGCTAGGCGCATACTTAAGTGCAACGGCAGAAAATATAGGACGATCCTCTTTAGGTCCGTTCAATGCCAGCTCAATGTAGAATCCTCCGATTTCTGAACTTTCGTCAGCTGACTTTTTTACATCTCTTAGGAGTGATAATGCTCTGTATCGCGCGCATTCATTTAGAAGCGGATCAGAGCACACAATTGTTGGGCTTTCACTAAGCCATTCAAGAAAATATATTCTTTTAGTTATGCCTTCATTGGGCGTGGTCTTCAGATATTCACGGTAATCCTTCAATGCTGTATCGAAGTCGTAATATTCTTCGGCAATTTGGGCTCTTGCTAATAGCGCATCACCGCTGGCTTTGGAGGTGGGATAGTCCTTAAGGAGTAGTGAAAACGATGCTAGAGCGGAGTCTTTCATTTTGAGCTGAAGGGCGGACTGTGCAGCCAACATGATAAAATCAGGCGCTCTTCGAGTTTTATGAAATTTAGCAATTAGAGGTTCGGTCTGGGCAATTGCGAGTTGAAAATCTTTTTTGCGAAAGAGAGCTTCCATCAATTTATAGGACGAATCGGCTTCTACTTCCTGCAGATGGTTGGAAAATTCAGCGTTTTGCCATTTTTTCGTTTTGAGTAAGTTTGCGGCCAAGGCAGAGGTGGCGGTCCAGTTTTCTGTTACTATATAGGTGTCTAGAGCTAGAGTACTTGATGGGATGGCAAATTTCGAAAGTGGATGGGATACTGCGAATTCAATCATTCGATCTGTAGCCAGCTTAATTAGACCACCTTGGTAGATTGCTCGATTGGCTTCGAATTGAAAGTTTTCAATAGTTTCGTCCAAGCTGGCCTTGGAAAGACTAGACTTAGCATCTTTATAATCTTTAATATAGGTATCGATCCAGCCTATCCAGGCCGCAAGGTTATTGGGTAGGTTGCGAATTTTTGTGGGATCTCCGTTATCATCCATTCGTCGGGCTGCTAAGTCCAAAGGGATAAGTTTTGATTGTCGAAGAACTTCGTAGCGACTGCTTATTGCCTTTAGGGCAATTTCCTTCTTGTCTAACTTACTTCCAGGATTGAAGTGGGCCAAGATCCAGTTGTAGTGTTCAGTAGCTTTCTCAAAGTCTTTGCCCAAGAAAAGAGACTCAGCCAGATTATAGTGCGCTTCAGGAGCTCTTGGGTCCTTTTCTGGGAGAATGTTCAGAAAAACCGCATAAATCGCAGCCAAATTATTTAGAATTAAGGTAGTTTTTTCTGCGTTTTTATTGTTTCTTCCCATTTCGTGGAACTTATTGGCAGCCTCAAGGAGAAGTTTCCTCGCCTCAATAGCTCCGTCGGTTTCCCTGTCTTTGGGATCTAAAGCCTTATAACTCTGTTCAATGTCTTTTCCTTCAGCTAGCATTTGGTCGTAGAGGCTTTGATTCCAAAGATGCTCAAAAAGGGTAGTAACAACCTGGATAGTCTCAGGTCGTTTGGGTTCCTTTTTCATTATGGTCTGTTCCCAAGAAAAAAGGTCCTGATCCTTCCTGTGAGCACGGAGGAGCTTTGCAAAGCGTAAATTCATTTTTCCCAATAGGGGACCTTTTTCCAGATTTCTAAATGTGTCTAGAGCTGATTTGAGTTCGTAATTGGGAAGACCTGCTTCGAAGCCCTCATTGAAGAACAAGACGGCGTCCATGAGGATATTCTCTCGCATAGCTAGATCGGAAGCTTGTGCCGCTGGAGCTCCAGGAGTTTGAGCTGCGGCATTGGCTCTTTCTATCACCTTGTCGTAATAACGAACTGACTTTTCAATCCAGCTAGAAGCCTCTTCGTAACGTTTTAGATTATAATTAGACCACGCCAATTTGTGAATCGCGAAGGGGTAGTATGGAGACTTGGGATTGCGTTCTACTTCGGTTAAATAGGAAATTGCTTCGACGTGTAGATTTTTTTCAATTGCCAATTCTGCAAGAGCCATATAGGTGGCAGTCGCTTGGGAGGAATCAGGATGTTTATGGATGAGTTGCAAGTATTGAGTGCGGGCGAGTTCCTTATGGCCCAACTCCTCATGAGCTTTTGCTGACATGAATAGGCACTGATCGATCGCAAAAAAGTCAGGATGAAGTTGAATTAAATTTGTCGTGATCTCGATAAGCGAAGATAAGATTTTGTTATATTTTACAAGTTTGATGGGTTTTTTTGTCGTGAAAGCTTTGCCATGGGCTACCCGAAATTCCATCTCTGCGCTTTGATGATAGATGTCCGCTAGTCTCATCATCAAGGCAGGTTCTTTAGCCGTATTTTTGTACTTTTTGATGAGTGACTTTAATTTCAGTTCAGCGGATTCTTGCGCCTGGAGGGCTGCTTGGTCTACTCTGCGGTCCTGGACTTCCCCATCTGGCACTGGGCCTGCTTCTGCGAGCGACCAAAATAGCAGCATTGCTAAATTGATCCTAAAAGCAAAAGATGAGAATGTAAGTTTCCTAGGCGTAAGCATCATCTATTCCTTTTGCACCACAACAAGTTTAAAATCTGTGAAGC
>JBDSKY010000128.1:0-12752 GCA_039916675.1 Bdellovibrionia bacterium | reverse complement strand
CTTGCAATCTGTCCAATGCCTCTTCCCATTTTCTTAAACTCCGCTTTTTTCTTTTTCGTGTTTCTTTTGGGTGGCTTTCTAAGACACCATTCTTTCAAAATCCCATAAGCTTGATTGGCCGGTGGAGAGGGACTTTAAATTTTGCCGGGGCAATATTCATTGTCACTATCCACTTGTCCAAGAAACAATTTTTCCTGACGCTTCCAGAGCAATCCTAAGGTCAGTCAATGCTGAATAGTGAGGTAACTCAGGTATTCGTAATTTTTGCATCGGGATGCGGAAACTCTTGGGATTTGAAATGCACAAGAGGTTATAAGCCTTATTCGTGATTCTAAAGTATGAAGTACGGAAAGCTGATTGATCAATTTCTTCGATAAGTTTTAATGTTTTAAATTCACCGATTCGTCTCCATGCATATTTTCTATCTTTTCCATTCCAGATAGCTTTCCATAGTTGATCTGCATTGAGCGCTCCCTGTTCTGGAGCGTGAGATGCTGAAAGAGCGCACCTTGGCTGGATTGAATGCCGCGCGAAAAGAAGGCCGCATTGGGGGTCGACCTCCTAAGCTTAAACTACAACAGCAGCAAGAAATCGTGAAGCTCGTCACCCGAGGAAAGAAGACCGCAGCAGAGGCCGCGCGCTTGTTTGGCGTGCACCCAGCAACAGTGTCACGACTCCTTCGGAAGAACTCAATCGGGTCCCTTAAACCAGTTTTCCGTTCCGCTGCTCCCCAAGGGCCTAGTCTTTCAGTCATAGTTAATCTTTAATTTTTTACCGACCGCACAAGCTATTTTTTTTAAAGTCTCAATTCGAAATTCAGACCTTTTTCCGTTCAGAAATTTAGAAATTAGCCCTTTATCTAAGTCCTGTTCAAAGCAAAATTTTTCAATGCTTGGCCAATTCTTTTTTATAATGTCCTTTGTTTGTCTTCTCATTGCCACAAGAGGGTCGTAATCCTTATTCTGTTGCATCTTGGTCAACCTATCAGCTAAGTCACCAGTACTAGTTGACCAGTAGTCAACCTTAGCGCAGCATTAGATGGTGGAAGTGAAAGGACATAATATGCCAAGTGCAAAAATGAATCGGCTCTATAAAATTCTAGTGGCTGACGATGACGCTTCAATTCTACGTTCCCTCGCTCTGTTATTAGCTTACGAGGGATACTCCGTGCTCAGGGCTGAAAGCGGAAATAGCGCCATTGAACTCTTGAGATCCAATCTCACTGATCTAATCATTTCAGACATAGATATGCCTGACGGCACCGGCCTTGATCTAATGAAGGCTTCAAGGTCCACTCAATACGTACCTCCTGATGTGATCTTAATGTCCGGTGGCAATGCATTTTCCAGCCAACAACTTAAAGAATTCGGCGTGACTGAATTTTTTCCTAAACCGATAGATTCCGACAAGCTAATTGCAACCATTCATAAGCTGCATGAGGCACGCCTTCTTTTTCGATTTCATATAATTTAGTTCTCCTATGAGCTGACGCCATCCAGTTGTCCCTTGATGTCTCGCGGCCCTCCGTGGCCGCGCCGGCTTCGCCGTACCGCCATTAAGGCCAAAGAAGGGGAGCAATCGGAAATTTTATTTTAAAAGATTAAATCAAATTTGATCCCTGGTGAGATGGGTTTCAGTTTTATCCCCCACCATAGCTTGAAATTCTAAAGCTTCTTTTTCAACAAGGAGTTTCAATTTTTCAAATTCCGGAGCTGGCATAATAGCCTTGTAGTATTCCAGGAACTTTTTGAGGAGATACGCATCCCAAAGTGTTGAGTAACGAGTCACCCAAAACTCTCCAAACTGGATCCCGGATAAAGAAAAATAATTCAGTGGATTGGGAATGTGTGACGGCACTTGAGGCGCATAGACCTGGGTGACCATCAGGGTATTAATATGCCCCAATCGTTGGGCGGCTAGATCTCTGGTGGCCCTTCCTTTTTCCATGGAATCCACTGCATCACAGTAAGCTAGCATAGTTGCACAAGTCGCTCTTAGGCTTCGCTCGGGGTACTTTTCAAATGCCGGATGGGTGCTTCGTAGCTTAGACGCTTTAACAAATGGATTCTCTGGGTACCAACTGCACTCAAATTTGAACTTAAGGAGGATTCGGCCAATGAGAGATAACATCGGATTGGCGAGGTTTGCCACATTCACTTTTTGATCGGTCTTACTGATTAGAAACGCTTTTGGATCTTTAATTCCAGTGCCTTTGTAATTGAGATGCGTTCCGTTAATGAGGTAGAGACTGGACTTCTCAGCAAGTCGTCCCAATTCCTCAGGCCTAATTCCTGTAGTTAGCCCAAGTAAGGTTTTGTTAAAGACAGTTTGAGGTAGAGTACCTGGGGCTAGAATCTCGTTTAAATCGCCAATTTGGATCCAGGAGAAGTGCTTGGTTCGGCGCAAGTGTCCAACTGATGTTGCTGACTGAAGATATTTGGCGCGAACCATCTTGTAGAGATCAGATTGAATGTCTCTGACTCCGGTTAATTCCCCAAACAAACCTGGATAAATGGATGCAGCGTCTGTGGCATCGGCAAGCACTGCTGCTAGCTTGGTAAGATTAGAAACCGTCTCAGCATGTAAGGCTAGTTTCTCCATCCAATTTTGGTAATGAGTTCGAAACACTCCCAACCTTTTAGGAATTTCGACATTACCTAAAAGCTCATACACAAATCGTCTTAGTGCTCCACGCCTGAGCCTTTTTTGTTCGCTGATGTTTTTGGTGCCGGAATAGCCTTCAAAGCCGTTTTCTCGCAACTCCAAGAGACTGAAGAAAAACCCCAGACGAAAGATCGACACAGGTTGCTGACCTAAGGAAGCTTCCCGAATAAACTGGGATGCTTTCTCGTAATAGTTTTCAATCGAATACCAGTCTTCACCTGGTAACCTTCCGCTACTTAAAATCTCAAAGTCTGATTGTGCAGAGCTAAGAGAGGTATAAGGTCTCCGGTCCGCATCCGGTTCTTGAGTCACTAAGTTAAAACTGCGACGGGTCACCACCCATTGTTCTTTTTCCGTGTGTTTCAACAGAAAGACCATGGTGCTTTCAGGCTTGCCTTCAAATTTTAGAATTTGAAACCCGTTACGAGAGGCCCACATACGTTCGTTGTGGAGATTGTTTCTTCTACGATTGGGTTGACCTTTGGGCTTATTGAACCGTGTGAGTGCTTCTTGCTCCTTTAAGCGTTCCCTCCTGCGTTGTTGCCTTAAGGTTGCTTGTTGCTTTTTATGGACCTGCTTTTCAACTTCGGTCATCTCATTTAAAGATTGACGCAGTCTGCTGTTTGTCACGTTTGAGCGATCTATAGATTTTGAAGTTTGTGTGTCACGTAAAGTCATTGTTCTACCTCATCTCGATTATATAGCATATGGCACCTATTTACGTTCATTGTGACGTGACAAACTATTATAAGGTCAGATTTTTCACACATTAGATAACCATATTTAAGCTTGTTTTGTACTTAAGCGTTACAGTCACACATTAGGAATCGTTTGTCACGTTATAATTTAAAATATAACTTTTTTAGTCTTAATTTTATCATTTTTTTAAATTTCTTATCTTTCTTCCAAAGCACAATTTGTGATGTCACATGAACGAAAAAAGCCTTTTAATTTTAAATGGTACCGACATTTTGTGATGTCACGTTTCGCTTTAAACTGTGACTGTCACGTTTCCGATACGTCTGTATGGACTCGCCCAAAAATCAAAAAACCTTGGATCAAATTAAAATCTTAAAATGGAATTCTCCACTCGATTGGGTCAAAAGAGATCCCGAATTATTTTCCCAGTTTTGTGAATTGCCACCCTTAGATCGTCGCAAGGCATTCCCTTATCTCAGTGATAAATTTTCTCTTAAACTGAAACCCAATGCCAATATCGGCGCGTTATTTGCCGATCTCTCATCAGATCAGTGGTTAGAACTTTTTAATGCCTTGGGCATTGTCTCTTTAAAAACCGATCACAAGTGGGCGTTAATACAATACAGAAGTACATTCAAGGAACTACCAACGCATCTGACCTCGACTGCGGCCGGGTTGGCGTTGGACCCTTTACTCTCCGATGGACAAATCATTGAGTTCATCCTGACCAGGCCCGTTCCGCTGGTGCGATCCCTTACTTTGCTTTTTTCTTCAAAAATGGAAATTGCCCGGAAATGGTCGATTCTCAATCAAATGGCCCAGCTTGTACCAAGCGCGTTTGCATCCGCCAAAACACTTGCAACGGTAAATCAAATCCAAATTACATTTCAAAAACATCAACAAACACCACCAGATGAAATTAGGCGAGTGCTTGACTCCCTGCTCAGTCAACACCGAAAAGATACTGAAGCTTTCACGAGTAAATATCTCCCAATCTTGCTGCAAGATGTTTTGGATATTTCCCTCCTATACCTTCGCGTCAAAAAAGGCGGACTCAAACCCAAAAAAGATAAATCCAATCGGCCTCAACTTTTCCAAGAAATTTACGAAGGCCGGGAACTCTTCAAACGAATGGTGATCTTTTTTGAAATTCAGAAGGAAGAACTCGATGAATTTCCATTTCTGGAAAAAGTGCTACGGCTCCAGCATTTAAACCAAGAACTCTTTGGTCAATCGGATTGGCCTAATCTTTCCTCAGGAAATGAGGTGTCTCTCTGATTTAAATCTTTAAAAATTAAAATTTCCGATTGATCTCCTTCCTTGGCCTTGATGGCGGTACGGCGAAGCCGGCGCGGCCACGGAGGGCCGCGAGACATCAAGGGACAACTGGATGGCGTCAGCTCATAGGAGAACTAAATTACGTAAAATCGAATACTGAAATATTGAAACCGGCCAATCAAGCTTATGGGATTTTGAAAGAATGGTGTCTTAGAAAGCCACCCAAAAGAAACACGAAAAAGAAAAAAGCGGAGTTTAAGAAAATGGGAAGAGGCATTGGACAGATTGCAAGGTGCTGAGCCCCCAGAAGTTGCTTGAATAACCTTGATCTGTTAGTGGCCTTGAAGTACTAGGGAGGCCAATGCGAATAAATCTAGCCATGGCTGCAGTTCTATTATCAACTACCTTTTCGTTGGCCGGAACACCGGACCAAGATCCAATTGTGAAAGAACGCCGGGAAAGATTTATCCAAGCGCGAATTCCTACGCTTGAGGATTTGAAGTTAGGGAAAACGTGGGAATGCATTTTTTATAATTCGTTCCCAGGTAATTTTGATCATGTGGGCCCAGGTCCTATATTTCGATTTTCCGAATTTGATGGTCTGGTATCAAATGAAATAAAGTTCCCTAATTCCGGGCATCAATTTCAATTAACCTCAAAGGCATTTATTGACTTGGTCACAACTAGACTTCCAAGAAACAACTATGAATCTGTTGATTCGATGATTTATATTAGAGTTTCTCAGAATGGTGATCTAATTTGTGAAAGTGTTTTCGAGGATGTCTCTTTTCTTGATAGTTCCCCGCGAAGTGTCTCAGATAAGACTAAATTAGCTACTCAATACGGAGTCTGTCCGACAAATAAAATTAGGGACTAAGCAGCTTTTCTGTTTAGATGCTGTCCTATCATTTCTCTGTTTTAAAGGGCGTAGGATCAGGTTTTTTAGGTAACTCCAATTTTGGTTGAGAAACGTTTAAAAATAAAGTAGGTAAAAGTAATTCTATATTTTTGAAATCAAAATTTTGACTTTCAGAGATTACAAAGTCTTTGAGCGATAAAGCGGAGGTTCCCTTGTGAACTTCTCTAATATAATCTACGACTTTTATCCAGTTCTGATTATTTTTTGACCAAAAAGGGTTTGCCTTTGAAATTCTTCTTATAAATATCTCTGCTTTTTCTGAATCCGCAATTGCGCCATTTTTTTCAGCTTCTTTCGTGAATGACTCACATAAATCATCTATTCTATGGGCTATTTTTTGCCTGTAACGGTCCGAAATAATCTTATCTAATCTTTTTTTCTCTTTATGTATTCTCGACTTTTCTGAATTTTCTATAAAAATCGTTTGAGCCTCTGCTACGGTTTTAATTCCTTCTGCTCCGGCCTTCATGCCTTCTCCAATACCTTGAACCGTGGTTCCGATATCGGTTATAGGGATCACACTAGGGCCGTCGATAAACACAAAATGGTTTTTTCCTTTTCCCTTTTTGTCAGACATAGATTTTGATGTATTTGTAGTAGTTGAAGCGAAAGCTTCATAGGCTTTTTCAATTTTATCCTTAGAAGAGCTTCTTTCATTGTATGCTACAATGCGACTAATTTGTTCCATGGATCCCTTTAACTCACGCACTTCGTCTCGGCTAAAATACGCGCAGTAATTTGGGAGACTAAGATCTTGTGCAAGTGCTTCCGTTTTCCGCTTAATCTCAAGAAGATCATGATAGTCTTTTGTATTGCTTTTAGAAATTCTCGAGGTCTCAAATTTCTTTAACCTGTCTCCGGCCCCCAGTACATATTTTTGATCTTCTATTTTATCTCTAATTTCACCCAAAAGCTCATTGCGGTAATCCAGCAATTCAACCATGCAGTTGTAATTATCTGTAAATTCGGCCAATGCTGAATTTTTAAGGGAGAATTGAATTATTGGTTCTAATCTCGAAAGCCGATCTTCAAGAGGATCAAATTCTGGATTGCTACTGACTATTTCCAGATCTCCTTTCAAAAACTTAATTTTGGGACGATTTGCCGAAATTAGAGTTTTTCTTAATCTTTCGTTTAGGGGAACTGTTTTGTCGTAAATCTCTCTCATCTCATCCTTAATGTGAGATTGGGATTCGTCTTTTGACTGGCGAAAGAAGAATGCTTTTAATTCCTTTTCACACTTCTCAAGGGTGTCTGCCAAAGCGATGTTAGAGGGAAGAATCAAAGCTAGCAATAGCGGAAAATTTAGCAACAGTCGGGATAAGAAGCGCAATATCCAATCCTCCTGAGAATAGTTTGTAATATTTAATCTATTTAACAATATCAGAGGGACTACGACCAAACAAGACTACAAATGCGCTGCATCAAAGCGTCCTCCCCGCAAACGGGCAGGACTTTTAGCTTCCAGATCTGAACCTTTAGCACGATGCGCCTCTTTATCCCCTTTTCAACTTACTTAATGAGTCTCTGAACTCTCATCTAAAGAAAACTTTGAAATCTTATTTTTGAGACGGAATTAGAAACTTCGGCTCCCAATGATAGGGTTCTCATTATTAAGCGTCCATAGTCTTAGAAAGACACCTTTTTGAGAGCAGCCACATAATTTATTAAGTTGCTAAAACAATTGGACTTCCAGTTGGTTTCATTTATCATCATATTCAGCACTTAATTTGAAACCATACGATGGAGGTACTGATGAGTTCAGCGCAAATTGGTAATATTACTCCGGCAGAGTTGACCGATACTTTAGGCGGAATGACGATTCAGGGTGTTTATAAGGCCCTCCGATCTCTTCAGATACCAACGGAGGCGACATCAACCCGTCGAAAGCTCATTCCGGCGATAGGCATTAGAAAGCTATTTGAAGAAAGGGGTTTCGTATACCCCAAGCAAAATCTTTCCTTTCAAATTGTCAAAGGAGGAACCGGTAAGACGTCTTTGTCCTATTCGCTAGCTATCCGCGCTTATCAGTATGGGGCTCGAATTTTATGCATCGATTTTGACCAGCAAGGAAACTTGACCCGCTCGTTTAATGTTGAAGCTCGTGATCGACCAGTCTGGCTTAATATTTTTCGTGATCGACTTAGTACGTCTGAGGCGGTTGTAGAAATAACTGATAACCTTCACCTAATCCCTTCAAATCTGAATAATTCAAGACTCGATGTGGAACTAACAGGTAGCGTTTCGAACCTAAGGGACATGATCTGCGATAAACTTGCTCCTATTCGAAATAATTATGATTTCGTTATCATGGATTGTCCGCCTGCTATCAATAAGATAAATACTGCCGCAACTTGTGCCTCTGACTTGATTATCATTCCCATCAATCCCGATCCATATGCGATGGATGGTCTTGAGTTTACAATTACTGAGCTTGATCGAATTAAAGAAGATTTTAAGCTGAATTTTGACTACCGAATTGTTTGGAATCGACATGATGCACGTGAGCGGCTTGGGATGTTTTACATCCATGAGCTGGCGAAAAGGGCTGATCGGTCTGATAAGGTGCTACCATTTGTAATTCGGACCGACTCTTCCGTTAAAAACGCGATTTTCGATTCTAAATCCATTTTTGATCTCAATAGAAAATCTGTGGTTCGTGGAGATGTTGACCAGTTTGCGAAAGAAATACTTGGCATAAATGCCTGGAGAGATACGCGTAATCAAGGACAAGCGTGAGGTGACATATGGACCTAAATATCCTTCTAAAAAAAACTGAGGCACGTTCCGCAAAGATAAAATCAGGCCGACAACCACTGACTGTAGCCACAAAAGACCGTCCCTATTTTAACGATTTAGAGAATAATTCAGCGCTGGCTAGTAATAAGGTCACTCAAGAACCAACCAACTTAGAAGAAAAGCTTGAAGTCAAACTAGAGCCAAACCAGAGTCAAACTGAAGCCAAACTAGAGCCAAACCAGAGTCAAAGAGCTACACGTAAAACCAAAACTAGAGCCAAACTAGAGCCGGAACTAGAGCCACAACTAGAGCCAAACCGAAGCCAAACTAGAGCCAAACTAGAGCCAAACTTGTCAATTTCAATTCTTGTGGGGCTACAAAGAAATGTTCTTGGTTTTGTTTATAATTCATGTCGCTTTAACGGGAATAAAGAGTCAGAGCCAATAAATATTTTGGATATGGCGAACTCCTTGAAATCTACTGTTAGCGCCACAAAGAAGGCGACCCAACGAGTCATAGAGAAGCAATTTATGTATCGCTCAAATACAAAAGCTGGCCGAGGAGGATGGAGCCAATATGGCATATTTGATACGGTGTATCAGCAGCTACTGAGAACCGAAACTAGAGCCAAACTAGAGCCAAACTGGAGTCAAACTAGAGTCAAACTAGAGCCGGAACTAGAGCCGGAACTGGAGCCAAGCTCTCCTAGTAGTAGTATTCTTTCTTCTTCTCCTGACTTAAAAGAAAATACTAATACTAGCGAAGCCATAAACCCGACTAAACAAGACAAGAAAGAAAGCGGACCTGATCCCATTTGGGGTGAAATTGATTTTTCCGGATTGGCCGAAATTAATTTTAATAAATATCATCTCAGGCAATGGCGAGACCGAAAGTACTGTTCACCCCAAGAAGCCCAAGATTCGATTTGGCATTTCGAATACGATTACACGCATCATTTTCGTTCGGACTCCAAAAAGAAAGCTCTTTCAATTCTGATGGGTACAATGGCTAAAAGTAAATACTACGCCCGCCCTGACGGCTATAAATCTCCGGAAGAGATCGCTCAACAGGGACGTCTTGAGGAGGAAGAACGCCGCGCTTACCAACAGAAGCTTTTACTAGATAAACTTTTTGAGGCCAAATTTGAAATTTGGTTTAATTCCCAGACCGGTAATACAATCAAAGCCCTCTCCCATGGTGTCTCCACATTCGAGGCAAGAAAGTCGCTTGTCAGACAAAAATTCCAGGATGAACACTGGTTCACCGTAAAAGATAATCCAGATGTCGATCCGATGACTTTGGTTATTCCGATACAGGAAATGGCAGCAGCTCATCCGATAGAATCTGCTCGAAACCACGCCCCTATTGGTCTTCCAGTAAAGCAATTTAACGAGCTAGATTTAGCAAAAGAAAGATGTGCAAGCGAATTAGAGGTAATTAGACAATTAGAAGAAGGTATTGAAAAAGAACCAAAAGAATCGCTCAGGACTAGCTTTCGATCCCAAATCGCAATCCACAAAAAGAAACTAGAAAAACTTTTTACTGAATTCCCGGAACTCAAAGAAGAGAAAAGACTCATTGATGAGGCAATGGAAAGTTTGGGAAAAGGCAATTCGAGACCAAATCAGCAATGAGGAAAAAATAACAGGGTAGAGGTGCTATCTGGATACCCTTTAAACGAGCAAGAACCCATCTTGGTGGGATTGACTCTGGCTTTATAAGGCCCAAGTACCGATAAGGACCCTAAAGCGATCCTACGAGTTAATCTAAAGTTTTATGTAATAAATCGAACCACGGATCTTTATGGCCCTTAATAAAACCATCCGCTATTAGTGGTTACATTTGCCGGAAATCATACAATTGTTGCCTAGACCAACCCTCAGCCGTGGCAAGTTCTTCGCAAAGTGGTCTGATCATGTCTTTGATGTGTCTTAGGTAGAAATCAGTGTTCTCAAAATTACCACCAGAAGCCATAATTGAATAGGGAGACGTACTGGTTTCAACATATTCTCTATCTGGGCAACTTGCTGTAGCAAGGTATTCATCTGGTCCCCCTAAAAGGTGCCCGATCTCGTGAAAAAAGATTCCGCAAGTTTCGGCTGTATAATCACCGTGGCTACTTGGATGCATACGCCAATTATTTGAATTCATAGGTGCATCGTCTGAATCAATGAGCTTTACGATATTATCGTACTCTAGGCCTGGGATCTTCTCGCTCATGGTTAGATCAAAATCAATTCCATATCTCTCAAAAAGAACTTTTGCATGAGGTATGCAGGAGCGGATCATACTCAGTAATTCAAGTTGTCTTTCTCTTCCTCCCTCAGTCTCTATTTCCATACCAAGTTCAAGTTTGATTTTAGCTTTACCTTCCACACCTTTTGAAACACCAAATCTAACTTGCGTAGCGCTGTAAACGTTCGGTTTCCGACAAATAGACATTGATTCATAGTCCACCTTGTAAGTTGCTCCAGGCTGAGACTCTGCGGAGCACTTAACTACAATCTTTTTGATGCCTGCTCTATGAGGTTCAAGCTCTCGTTTAAACTGCTCTACTTTTTTTAACCATTCAGCCTTGTAATCAATCACAGGTTCAAGAGGAGCTTGATACTGACCACAGGATAAGGAGATTAGTGCAAGTAAAATAAGAAATCTTCTCATGGGTGTTTAATTGCCAGCACAATCAAATGTTTTTGTTTCCGCAGTACTATTTCTTGGATACATTACTGTTTCCCGCGATGAGAAAGTCTCTATATGATTGAGCTGAGCGTCAGCTGAGAACTCAAACGGTACATCCAACTGATAAATCCACTGATCTTTTCCTACAGGAGTCATGGTAATGGAAAGTGTTAGGTCATTTTTAGTAAGGATCTTTTCGATTAATTTTGGATCCAAATTCAAAACTAGGGTGTGGTCTGTATAATCTTTCCAAGTATCATGCCTTGGATTTCCTGAGAGATCAGCAGTACCCACCAATGCATTATCAGACTTCCGTCTCAGTTCAATATGCAAAGCGCTATCTGAATCTAGATCGTCGTTTTTAATGTGAAAGATGAGCTTTACAGATTTCAAAGGTTGGTCTGCTGGACGAATTACTTTTTCCTTTTCTTCATCCGTTTGAATGCCGATATTGGCTGTTTTAACCGGCTGAGCTAATTCAATATGAGCTGCTACTCTTTTTGGAAAGGTAACTGATTGCTCAATCGGGTTTCTGGTACTCTCCATAGCTCTAACAATCAGGCTTCCCCTATGGGTGCGGTCTGTGTGCCTGACGTTAAACATCTTGTTTCCGCCAGAAGCTATAGAATGCCCCCATCCCCAACGACTTCCTAAAATGTTGCCAGTCTTATTCTCCCCGTGGATATTGCCGACTACTGGGTATCCGGTAGTCACGTTATCGGTATGGCTCAAGGACATAGAGTAAAGTTGTACGCCGTGTTCGGATCTAAAATAAGCATTCACCGTGTATGTGACTTCTTCTTCGTCATCTGAAAAACCATCATTCTTTAGGGTTTCTACCCAAAGGCCATTTTTAAGTTTCTCAAGCATGCAGGAGCGCCAGGCTTCCACCACATCCCTATTGGCAATTTCTGAAAATAAGATGGCTTCTGTTTGCAGTGATTCAGCTTGATCTTCTTTTCCGCAATTACTGGAGCGATAATCTCTGACAGCTGTTTCATTCGCTTTTAGCCACTTAACTTTGTCATCCAATGACAAATCGTCATCAGATGATTCAGTACTAAAATTACCACCCCCGCTTGGAGCAAAGATGCCTAACGAAAAACTAGCACCGGCACTCGTACTATATTTGTGAGCTTTGTTTCTTAAGGCGTAGTCTCTGGCAAAAGATTCAAAGTCACTTGAATCAAGTTTGTACTGACTCGCTGTGCGGCAAAACTCATGCTTCCTAGCCAGCCTGAAATCCAGCGTATCGCTCGAATTGATTTTATCTCTGATCCCGTCTCTTAGGATACTTTTGCAATCTTCATAGTCTGCAAATGCGGATAAGCAAATAAAAAGAGATAGGGCTCCAAGACTTGTAATCTTTATCATGCGAACCTCTTAGCTGAAACAACGCAATGTGTAAACGAGCTAGCAGCCCCATTTGAGAAAAAAGCACATAGGCCAGCCTGGCTCTGCTTTCATAATTTTATTCAGTAGGCTTTTAGATTCGCTTAAAGTCATTCAGCGAATTTTGAGCGGATCAACCTATTTTAAGCCCGTCCACTTACCCGTCCAATTTCAAATTTGAAATTGGACGGGTAAGTGGACGGTGTGAGTGAGATCAGTCACCCCTGGAATATCCCCCTACAAAACCCCCTACATTCGTAAGCTTTGAAATTGTAGGGGGATATTCCAGGGGGTAATTGTAGGGGGCACAACTTTCAAATGGTTAAAAACTTTAAAGTAAATCAACAGGAGTTCAGAGGTAAAACTAGAGGCTAAAACCGAC
>JBDSKY010000127.1:0-5255 GCA_039916675.1 Bdellovibrionia bacterium | reverse complement strand
TTACCGCTATGGCTTTGCTTTTGGTGGTCGCAACTACATTGCTCATGAATATGGTGGGCCTTTCTCCTGCATTAGGAGCATTTCTGGCAGGCGTAGTCCTGGCTGAAAGTGAATATAGACATCAGCTTGAAACAGACATCGCACCGTTTAAGGGACTACTATTAGGGGTTTTCTTTATTTCCGTAGGGGCAGGGATAGATTTTCAGCTTCTTCGTGACCACCCCACTTTTGTAGCCTCCGCGGTACTCACGATCATAGTTGTTAAATGGCTAGTCCTCTTTCTAGTGGGAAAAATAGGGAAACTTCCACTTCCCGACACTCTATTATTGGCATTTAGCCTAGCGCAGGGCGGAGAGTTTGCCTTTGTATTGCTCAAATATGCCGAAGCTGAAGGAATCTTCGATTCCCCCACATCCCAAAGTCTGACCGCAGCCGTAGTTCTAAGCATGTTTTGCTCCCCGCTGCTAATTCAAGGCTATTTCAAATGGATTCAGCCCCGCTTTGCTGCTGTTCGTCATAAACGGGAACCTGACAAAATTGATGATAACGAAAGTCCTGTCATTGTTGCGGGCTTCGGCCGCTTCGGACAAATGGTGACTCGGCTCCTTCGAGCATGCGGACTGAAGCCTACGGTCTTGGATTTCGATGCTGAACAGGTGGACATTGTTCGTCGCTTTGGAATGAAAGCCTTCTATGGGGATGCTTCACAAATGGACCTCCTCCGTTCAGCGGGAGCAGGCCAAGCTAAGCTGCTGATCATTGCTATCGACGACGCGGAGAAGGCTCTCCAAATTATCGATTGCGTCAAAAAAGAATTTCCTCATTTAAAGATCCTAGCCAGAGCCTACGATCGAATTCAAGCATACGAGATGATTCATCGAGGAGTGAGCAATCCCTATATTGAAACCTCTGGCAGTGCTCTTAATTTAGGGATCGAGGCACTTCAAGTTTTAGGATTTCCGGCGCAGGAAGCACTCCGGGCATCTCAATTATTCAAACGTCGTAATGATGAATCAATCCAGGCACTAGCTAAAGCTTATATGGAACTTGATAATTCGGCCTACGTAGCCCATGCCCGAAAGTGGACCTACGCCTTAGAGAAAACGCTTCAAGGAGATATCGGCGGAGTTAACGGAGAAGCAGTTCGAACTTTGGAATCACCGGCTCTCATAAAGGTTCCAGATTGATCGTTCAATTTAAGCTTCTCAAGTCCATTCGGCGAAAGGAGTTTCGAGGCGGCGTCCTGAGCTTTTTTATTTGATCCATCAAAGGTTTTTAACATTGATTTCGCAGTTTCGATTAGTCTCTTGTCAATAATATCTTTGACGTTATCTGTGAAAAACTTATCAATTGTTCTCTCTTTTTCTTCAACCTTGACGCTAGGATCCCTTAAGGCACGGGTCAACATCAGAGTGGCAGCCCTGTTTTTAGATAACATCTGGGCGACAACAATCCCTGTTTGAAATTGATCATTACTACGAGAAACAAATTTATCAAATCTTGCTCGATCTTCCTCAGGGGCTTTATTCAGGATAGCTTGCTCTGGAGTTTCCCCTGGCTTCAAAATAATGCCCTTGCCTTTGGTTTCTTCCATTAGCTTTTTTTCAAAATTTTCGTAATCTTGAAAGTCCTTGCTCTGGCTACTCAGATTAGGTTTTGAGGTGCCGTAGTTGAGCTCACCTTTTGAGGTATGCCACCTGAGATATTCTTGTGTGTGATTATATCCGTTGAGGACAACCCTTTTCTCTCCAGTACCATCTTGGTCAACCCATGCTGCTGAACCAAAATCCATGACAATACAGTTCCCACTGTCATTCATAAGGACATTTGCCGGTTTAATATCTCTGTGTATAATTCCCTGAGCATTCATTCTAGCGACCTGATTTAGAATTTGTTTAGAGCATTTCGCCCTGCTTGCGCTATTATTGAGCAGGCCCCTATTTTTAGGAGATACATTGGCGATTAAATCGTCGAAACGATCGTTCAGGCTAATTCCATTAAACTTTTGTAAGCCATTTCTGTATTGCACACCCTGCCCATTAGTCAAAACCTCTGGCGAATAAGATGCTTCCTCAATTTTATTTTTACCGTAAATTCCCAAAGAGGGAATTTTGCGCTCTAGGTTGCTCTCTGCTTCGACCTGATAATCATTCTTGTCGAAGGTGTTTATTTTCTGGTTAGTTTGAGGCTTTATCTTTTTAGGACTTTCTGTAGGTGATACTTCCATAGCCAGAGCCCCAGAGCTCTTCTTTTCTATGTGGGCCAGATGGTCAGAAGTTTTTGGATCAAAAGCATGTTGGACGCTTTTCATTGTAGCTTTCGCTACGCTGAGTTCGGAAGTTTGACCGTTAAAGGTTATTGAATGAGGGATAATAAGTTTGTTTCCAGCACTACACATCGCATGGAATTGAACTGAAAATCCTTTTGATGCCCCCTTGACTGCCCCTAGATCAATGGTTCGACCTTCATCGGCCTTGCCGCATTGTTTTTGCGAGTAACTGGCTTCGAGATTTTCCGAGACTTTTTTAAGATTAGCCGCGATGTCGGGCCTATTATTTTTAATAGTCCTTTTTAATACCGGGTCTTTATAAGGATATTCAGTTACCGAATCCATTAAGAAATTTTCTAATTTTCCCTGAATATGCCGATAGGTGACCTTGTCGATTGTTTGGAGAGCCGCCGTTCGAATTTTTTCGGCTTCCAATTCTTTTTCCTTTTCAAGTCGGTCTACTAGACTTTTGTCGGAGGGGCTCTTGTTGTAGGCTGCTGTTATTCTAGAATTCAACTGATCAAACTTCCCATGAGCCTGATTAATTGATCGTTCGATCTCCTTGCGCTCTTCGAGCGGCAAACTGGTAAAAGTCGAAGACAGAGACCCCAGACTTACTTTTCTAGATTGAATGTCCGCCTGGGCATTTTGCATGCGATCCAAATTTTCACGAGTAATTTGCTGTTCCTTCTTAACCGGAAGAATGTTCGCAAGTGCAATCTGAGGCTTCTTGGAGTTCTCAATTAATTCATTGAGCGTTTCCGCATGCCTTTGCTTTAAACTACCATTTTCTCGGTCCCTGAGTAGACCTTCCGCATCGGTTTGAAACTGCAAGAGTTTCCTTTGACGCTCCTCAATTTGTGCGGACGAAAGATTATGAATCTGATCGTTAGCTTGACCAATTTCTTTGTTGAAATCTGTCACGAGACCTTTTGCTTTTTCATTCTGTATAGAATTTTTAATATCCTGATTCAATGTCGCCAATTCTCTATCGTGGGAGTGCTTGAGGTCTTCTTCTGTTTTAGCAGTAATTCCTACTTTTGCATTTTCCACCAAATAATTTGATCTAGCTGAAATCTTGCCCTGCCATTTAGCTTCCCACTCCTTGGTTAAACCATGCTGTTGAGCAAATTTGGCGATTTGTTGATGAAGCTCACTAGTCTTATTAGCGGCATATAGAGCAAGTGCTTCAGATTTAACTTGATTACTCTTAAGCGTCTTAAGCTCATTATGCTGATTTACCAATCGGTCAGCTTTATTGGATAGCTCCTCGGTAATATTGCTGTTTACCCGAATTGGTTCCCTTTTTAGTTTTGGATTATTAAGTGGTAAATTGTCGCTCGTTCGATCTTCATTAACTGCAACTGCAGCTTTTGCAACTTCAGGTCTAGAAATTAAATCAGTTTCAACTTTAAAAATTTTCGCCAATTTAACGACTTGTTCTTGCAGGGCAACTACCCCTACAGGGGTTGCGGACAGGCTTGACCTTCTACAAATATCATTCCCGGCAGAAATAGATTTTCTAGTTTGTAAAGGAATCGCCTTAACAGGATGAATAGCATGCTCCACAGGAGGACCTTTATATCCTAAAGCCTTGTGATACTCCTCCAGCATAACCCGATGGGACTTGGCCAAGACATCATAACTAGCCCGCAATTTTGGATGGGCTGCCATTTGGGCCACTAATTCCGCATAGTTTTTTGAATGCTCTGCATACTTCGCAGCTGCGGCAACGTAAGCCGAGTGCTCAGAATTAACCGCCGCCACGTGGGTCGAAAATTTCGAAGACAGAAGTTTATAGGATCCCACCACTTCAGGCTCGGACTCAAAAAAACCCTGGCTCTTTGAAAGATTTTTTTTCCTAACTTGATTCTCATATTCTTCAGCCGCTAAAATCAGCTTTGCTTCAGAGTCCGCTCTAGCCTGAGAGCCTGCTGGAGTAGCGTCCCTTACTGCCCCCAAAAGTTCTTTATAGTGGTCTGCTAGCTCGATCTGATGCGAGGCATGATTGCCCGGGAGGATTTTTTTTTGAACTACGCCTTGGTAAAGTTTTAATTTTTCTTGAATTTTACCGGACACATGATTTTGAGCGTCGTTCAAAACTACAGAAAAGTAGACGCGCTCATTTTCCTCTGAATTTAAAGGAAACAGAGGAAAAGACTCGGCCAGTTCTTGGTTGCTATTTCTGCGTGATAAAGATGAATCCGCCCATGAAAGGGAAGGAATATCGAAGGAAAGAAGTGAAACTGAAATGATTAAAAATTTCCGAAAAAAGTTCAATGGTTTAATCCGATGGGATACCTGTCTTGGCTTTTTCCCGGTCAATGAGTTTCAAAAGCTCATCAAGAGAGGACGGCGATAACTCATGAAATTCAAGTCCAAAACCGCAGCGTTGGTCCCCCTCTGGCTTTGTACGAACCCATCGCACTAAACCATTTCCAGCTATTTGGCTGGATTCGCCTTCATTTACATTTATCTCGAAAGAAATCTTGTCTCCTGGTCGAGGCAACTCTTCGTCCAAAGCAATAAATAACCCTCCTCGTCCAATATTCACTGTCCTAGCTTTATTCACTAGTTTTAGACTCTTGAGGCGAAGTGAAATTTCAGAGTCAAGCTCGATCCGACCGGTTCCCGCTCTACGTATCTTCTCAGAGGTGAAGGATTTTACGACTGCCTGAGTGAGCTGATCTCGTGTGAAAGGTTTAGTTAAAACTGCCTCGGCACCTTTTGCTAGAATTTCTTTTTCTGTAAGTTCACAGAATCCCGTAATGAGAAATACCGTGGGCGAAACTGGATCGCGCGCTCTTAGGCGTTCTAGAAGTTTTATGCCATCACCCCCTGACATTCTTACATCCGAGATTACAGCGTCAACAGGCCTGGTCGCGACGATGGTATAGGCTTCGGCTCCATTAGAAGCCGACAATGTAGTCGCCCCCTCTTTCTGAAATACTTTACAGATAATTTCTCTTAAGTCGGGTTCATCATC
>JBDSKY010000126.1:0-4443 GCA_039916675.1 Bdellovibrionia bacterium | reverse complement strand
GAAATCGAAAACAGGGTTTCTGAGCAAAACGAGTCAGGAAATTTAACAAAACCGCCCTTCAGCTGATCTCGATCAGTAGATGGCAGTGCCTACGCTCAGATTCCCACAGAGTTTTGCAAGAGGCTCTAAAGAAGATGTTTTGAAAGATGCGGCACTGCAGCACGAATTTTTTTATCGGGTTTTCCCGATGCAGGTAGACATTGGTAAAAAGTTACCCAGTACATTAGACTGGTTCCTATCTAGAACTGCTGATGCTTCTAAACGCAACGCGCCAAGGGAACTTATCCATCTCCTCTCGGTTCTCCGCCAAGAGCAACTTCGGCGGTATGAGCTGGGTAATTCTGAACCGCCCTCAGAAGATTTATTCGACAAAACAGCGATTCGATCGTCCATGCCTGAGGTATCGAAAGTTCGTTATGAGCAAACGCTTTGCGCCGAACACCCCGACCTAAAGAATTATCTAAATAAACTGGAAAATGAAAAGACCCAACAAACCACGAACTCTTTAGCCAAACTTTGGCAGTGCACAAAAGGTGAGGCGCATCAAACTGCGGAAACCCTCGTTGAGGTTGGGTTTTTTGAACGGAAAGGCACAAAGGAAAGCCCCACTTACTGGATACCATTTCTGTACCGGGACGCTCTAAGTCTAGTTCAAGGCAAGGCGGTCTAGTAAGCTCACATGGAGAGTACCCGAAGTTTACCTAGGGTTTACCTAGAAACCAGGATTCACAAAGACAAAGGCTTACATTTATTGTAAGCCTTTGTCTTATTGGCTCCCCGATCAGGTCTCACTGCGAACCATTAGGATCGAGGTGGAATTTTCGATTCGTTTTATAAAAAAAGCAGCTTAGCTTTGCTCCAGTGTAGTTTAAAAAAAGCCTGAAGGCGATTGCAAATTGTTCCCAAATATGTAACAATTTGTATGTTCCCTATTATAGAACAAAGATAGAGGAGCGAAAAATGTTTAGAAAATTCTTTTATGAAAATTATTGGGTTGAATCTCTTGCACGATTTTTGTTTAGATCATGCAGACTGTCGACAATGGATTGAAAACTGGATTGCAGATGTAAGAGAAAGTCGTTGGCAGACAACTCACGATATACGCTCGCGTTATTCCAGCGCGAGTTTTTTAGTTAATAATTTAGTTATCTTCAATGTAAAAGGAAATAATTATCGGTTGGAAACACAAATTGCATTTAATGTTGGAATAGTAGCAATAAAGTGGATTGGAACACATGCTGAATACACACGTCGGTATAGCTAAATAATCATGGAACCTAAAGTAATTAAAAGCGAAGAGATGTATTATTCAATCCTTCAAGAGGCCGAGCATCTGGTTGCGCGGGACCCTGCCGTAGGTTCTGAGGATGCTGAACGCTTGGAGCTTTTTACTGTACTTGTTGAGGATTACGAGCGTCGAAAATTCCCCTTTGAAACTCCGGATCCAATCGAGGCAATAGAGTTTCGTATGAACGAGCAAGGCTTGAGGCAGAAAGACCTTGTCCCTCTAATTGGCAGTAGAAGTCGAGTTTCTGAAGTGCTGGCGAGAAAGCGGCCATTGACCGTTTCGATGATTCGTGCGTTATCCACAGGCCTGGGAATTCCCTTAGATGCGCTTGTAATGGAGCCATCATCCGATATTACGAGAATTTCAACAAATTCTGACTCATTCGATTGGAAGCAATTTCCATTAAAAGAAATGGGAAAGCGGGGTTGGTTGGCATCATTAAAAATAAGGGCTGATGCCTCAATCGAAGAGATTGTTCAGGCATTCTTATCTCAAGTAGCATCTAATGCGAGACGAGCAGTAATGTATCGTCGAAATTTTCGTGGAGAGGAAATCGATGAGAAAGCTTATTACTCTACATTAGCTTGGACAGCGCGTGTATTGATTCGGGCCAAAGAATCATCAACCAGCAATTATATGAAATATGATTCGTCTAAGATTACCCCAGAACTTCTTCGGGATCTTGCACGACTGAGCTGGCTAAAAGAAGGACCCCGTCTAGCCGTGGAATTTCTAGCCAAATATGGCGTTGTCGTAGTTGTTGAGCCAAAACTTCCAAATACGCTCATTGATGGCGCCGCAATGCTGACCGAACTAGGCGTGCCTGTTATAGGATTGACGCTTCGCTATGATCGAATAGACTATTTTTGGTTCACGCTTCTCCATGAAGTCGCTCATATTTGGCGACATTTAAATTCTCCTGATGATATTTTTATTGACCGTATCGAAAATCTAGATTCTAAGGTTCTCTCAGAGAAAGAGGCTAATAGAGTTGCGCGAGACTCGTTTATACCGCGGGGACTATGGAAGAGAAGCCCGGCATTTCTGTGTCCTACAAAAGAGAATATCCAGCGATTAGCTGATGAGCTCCATATTCATCCGGCAATAATAGTCGGTAGGCTGCAATATGAAACAAATAGTTTTGAAAAATTCCGAGAATTTTTAGGGCAAGGGACGCTGCGTCAGTGTTTTCCAGATATGACATTCAAATGAGGTTATTTTGAAATCTCTACCGTTATATTCACCAATCATCAAGGGTAAATTAAATGACCTAAAAGCAATCAGTAAGCTGACCGAAGGGGCTCGCCTTAAGATTAAGCCTTTAATCGAAGCTATGCCCTTACATGATGAAGAAAAAACACTTGAGAATCATTTAAAAAAATTTGTGAGTTATATTGAGAAATATGTAACGGTTGAAGAAATATTTGTTGATTTCTATGGCCTTTCTGGAATGAAAACATTAGAAGGTGTTGAGGCTACATTGGCAGGATTTGATCTCTTAAAAACTTGCAGCGTTACTATTACCCCGACATATGGATTCGAGCGTGACGACGATCTTTGGAGTTTATTGAGCCCTATAGTTAAAAATTTCGGAGCTGGATTTTGCTTTCGTATTGACATTGATGATCTGGATGATCAAGCAGAAGATACCATGAGTCAAATACTTGAGCGCTCTTCCCAATTGAGACTGAAACCCAAAGAAGTTGATTTATTTATTGATTTAAGAGATGTGGCAGATCGTAATTTAGATGAATTGAAGGATCTTGTATTAGATTTTCTGCAATTTATTCCCTCGAGTGTAAATTTTCGTTCAATTATATTAGCAGGCTCATCCGCATTAAAGACAGTAGCAGATATTCCTATGGAGGGCGTTATAGACGTCGCCCGGCAGGAGCTTCATCTATGGGCCAAACTACAAAGAGATCTTCCAGAGTCGATATCGCTTATCTATGGGGATTATGGAGTCGTTCACCCCGATTTCGTTGATGGGATTCGCAATAAATACATGAATGCGAAAATTCGTTATACCACCCGAGGCAGGATCACTTATTTTCGTGGGCATGGTCTACTTCATCCGGTAAAAGATTATGAGCAGTACCGGAAACTTGCTGACAAGGTCAGAAATTCTTCTTGCTATATGGGGTTAAGTTTTAGTGCAGGCGATAAATATATAAATGATGTCGCTGCCTTCAATGAAACCCATGGGGCGCCTGCTACTTGGGTGTTGGCAGATATGAATCATCATCTTGAATATACAGTTATGCAGATTACGGAATTGGTAAGTGTAGTACGCGCAGAGAAATCAGCATCCAAGTTAGAAGCATTGCTTTAGCAAGTTTGCTAAAAAGAAATTCGATAGGGTCAGACTCGATTGATTTTAAGATAGAATGCGCTATACTGGTTATTTTTCGGGGAGTGTGGGCATGAGGTGTCAGAAAACATGCATTTCAATTGATTCTGATCCCATTGAAAATGTGCTCCTTATTAAAATACTTGAAGACCCATTTGCTGAAGTCTCATATGACCCGCTTCCTGCCGAAAGCGGTCTTTCAATTTTGATACTCGCCGTCTGATCGAGTGTGAATGACTACGCATTATCCGTTATCCGTTTTCACCGGTTCGTTCCCGGATAAAAAATAAGCCCTCGTCATCAAAGCGCGCATTAACCCATGATGGCTTATGGCTATGCCGCTTTTTCCACGATGAATTATTCCAAACTGAACACGTCTTTCAGCTCCGCGTTGCTTAGATCCCTATCCATTTTTCCCCTGTACCCACAGTCAGATCAGCCAAATCGCGTTTGGATTTAATCATGTCATTAATGCGTTCCTCGAATGTGGTGCGGGTAATCAGGCGGTGCACTTGCACGTGTGGTAAACGATTGTCATAGTCGGTCTGCGATAGTGCATTGAGCCACTGCGCGCCCCACCAGGTTTGTCCGTAACTGCCACCTGCCGTCATTACTCAAAAATTTCTGAAAAAATAGAATACTTATTGAAAGGCGGCTTCAAACTCGAAGTGCGACGACTAATGATTTGCTGACTATCGTCGTTCAAGCGATTGTTTTTATTGTTCTCATAGCTTTAACGGTTTTACGTAACCCGTCATTTCAAAATAACCGCGGCCAGCGGGTTTACCATCGCGCGTAACCGTGA